>CAYSKA010000052.1:4088-9592 GCA_964431505.1 uncultured Oscillospiraceae bacterium | reverse complement strand
GACCCAGTCCTCCGGTCGTGCCGGCAGCGTCGGAAAATAGCATCGTTGTGTCCTCCAAATAAATTGTATCAGTTGTACATCCGTACGTCAGTTAACATATTACGTTAATTTCCAAGTTATCTCAATACTTTATTTTGCTTATAGCTCATACTTCCTGCAAAAGACATACTTGCTTATCGCGCTTCTGTCCGCAGCGCCTGTCTGAATCAGGCCCCGTATGTAGGAAGGCAGGTATCCATTATACTTTACCTCCATAACCATATCATACCCTTCTATTACGGGATAGGTGGGCAGGTCCCTGTTAAAGAGATCTGCGCTGCGGTGAGCTGTACGTATATCCTTGTCAAAGGTAATCCTTACATCCTCAACTGGGAATACATACGCCTCGCGCACATAATCAACGATTACCGCTGGTTTAAGCCTTTTAAGCCTGAATTCAGCATACATCTCATGCGCAAACCTTTCGGGCCTTGATATCAGGAAGCCAAAGTTGCCGCTTAGAAGCGCGCCGCATTCCTCCCTGTTGAGCCCGATGGATTCCTTCAGGATATATCCATCGTCTTTGTTCTTCCTTTCAAGCTTTATTACCTCATCCGAAAGGCCGTATATTCGCAGGCGAACCTTGCTCCTCCCGTCAAATCCGGATAATTTGTCCCTCATGGAGCTGTCCTCCGGATCGTCGAAATACAGGCTGCGTATCTCGTACTCTCCATATTCATTGGCGTTTTCATCGGCAGCCATGGTTTTCTTCAGCCGTTGCGAAAGAAGCATGTATTCGCTTTCATTTATATAGTACTTTATCTCGTGCCGGTATTTGGGCTTTTTCATCGTTTCACCGTCCTATCCCTGAGTTGTCGGGGCGCTGCCCGGGATGCCGAACAGTTCAACGCACTTCTCACTTGAAAGCCCGAAATACTGCTTGAGATGGAATACAAAGTATGGCTTTCTTGCATCCGCAAAGTCGTTAATCCTGTTAACGGACCTCTCCCAGCCCTCAAACGACATTTCACTCCACAGCTGGGTGTCCCGCTTCATTTCCTCACGTATGTTGCCCGAAAGCTCGGCTACGCGCGATTTTAGATTTTCAGGCGAGAACACCACATCGGTCATCTTCGCGCATTTTTGCAAAAACAGCTCCTTGAATTCGGGGTTCTTCAGCAGGCCCAGTATAAGCGTGGTTGAAAACCCCTTCCCTACTCCGTGGCCAGCAGGATTCAAGTATTTTGCAACCGCATCAAGCTGATAACCGCGCATGCCGTTTATGCTTGCGTTCATGGCCCAGCAGAAGTCATACGCTATCCACTGCCACTTTCTCCCTGGCGCTCTCCAGAACTTAATGTTGCCCGTGTCGCTGTTTGCTACGTATATCTGCATTGCAGTGTATTCAGCAAAGTTGTCTACGTCAACCTGTCCGCATACATATTCATAGTTTTCCTTATTGGACATGTCATGCGTCTTTACATACTCAAGCAGCCCAAGATAGTCCTCATTGCTCCCGTTGAGCACATAGCCAGCCTTATTGCCATTGCCGACAAGCAGGTCAATGCTGTCTGGATCCTGTATTCCATAATGCTGGGCCAGATAATGCACCGTTACCTTCTCCCTTAAGTTGTATACCCCGCGGTAGTTTCCATTTACATATACAACGCACTGCCTGTACGCCTGAACCGCTAGATCCGTATGCTCATCCAGCAGGCTGGTTATCGTAACGTCGCGTATCCGCGAGATCGTGCTCTCCTGGCCGGAAGCCCTGAGTATCAGCGACTTATAATCGTCAAAGTCACGGCTGTCAAAAAACCCATGATAAAACCTTGAATTGCCGTATCCCGCACGGGCAATCAGCGCAAGCCCCTTCTGCTCCTTCTGCCGCGAGTACGCGCCGAAGATCCTGACTGCTCCGTCGTCGCCGTATTCATAGGCTCCGCTCCCGTTGATCAGGTCAAAATGGGCGGGTATCTCTATCTCCTGGTTGTAGTTCTCATATATGTTGTCAAAAGCCGACTGCTCGGTTGCAATGGCTATCACAGGGATTGTATGCGGACTGTCAATAAGGTAAGTGGCTGTAGCCGCGTCGCTCTCCAGCTTGCCGTCTGCATATGCTACGGCGCGCAGCGTGCATGTCTTTTGAATGGCAATGGGGCCGGTATACCGCGCGTCCGACTGGTTTGGAACCGATCCGTCCAGCGTATAGTACACTGTACAGCCCTCCGGTACCTCAATGCTTACCTGCTGTGAACCCGAATACGCGCCCGCCTGCACCGTAAGCTCCGGTCTTTGAGCGTAGCCGCTGGAGTAGCCCGTGTTGGAGGCGCCTGGTGTCGGCGTTTTAAATACTCCGTAGCTTCCGCTGCCGTCCCTGCCTACGCTCTGGTCTGCGCGAAACCTGGCCGCGGAAAGCTTATCGACGAGCTTGCCGTCCGGCGCATATAAAAAGACCGTCTCGCCGGCGGCAGACAGTTTAAAATTCGCCTCCAGGCCTTCCACATCCTCGCCGGTGCAGGGTATCACCAAGTATCCGCCAGGCGGAATCGTAACATCCGGAAACGTCCACTTGGCAGGATTCTTTGCGCTGTCCGTAAGGCTGTAGCCCAAAAGGCTTATCCCCTGCGCCCCGCGGTTATGAAGCTCCACCCAGTCTGGGTAATCGCTTCGGTTTGAAAGTTTTATGCTGTAATTGGCCCCCAACATTTCGGATATATACAGGTCTCCCGTCACCGCGGAATTGGCCGATTGAAGCAGCGCATAGCTGGACTCGGAATTCTGCATGCCTGGCGTGGGCTGCCTGCTCAGCGCAAATTCGCCCGTACCGTCGGGAACCCTGGCCATCGAAACATCGGTTTCCTGCTTTGAATAGGAATAGCTGTCTATAAGCGCTCCGTTTTGGTCTGACAGCGCCACATCCTCCTCATAAGCGCGGAGGCCAAATGGGACATGCACCTCTCCATTTTCCATCCTGCCCTCCTCGCCGGAGCAGAATATAAGGAGATAGCCTCCCGCCTGGATAACGGTTCCATCCGGCAGTTGAGCCTTCATCCTGTTTCCCAGATCATCGGATACATAGAAACCGCTTAAATCAATTTCCTTGTCCGTTGAGTTATAAAGCTCAATCCAATCGGAATAATTTCCATTGTAATCGGCTATTGTCGAAGCGTTTGACGCCATAAACTCGTTGATATAAAGCCCCTCAATGGATTTATCCGCTCCCCTGCCCTCCATATACTCCTTAAACGCCTGAACCCCTTCTTCTGTGTTGGCAAAACCTGGCGTTGGCGAGGAAAACTCAACCCACAGCCCGTTGGCTGGGTCCTTTCCAAGCGAAGACCCGCTGGAGGTAGCCCTTAGCGCAAGGCTTTCTATTATTCGCCCGGTTGTGTCCATGAGCACCAGATCATCCGTAGAGGACAGTTTGAACGGGGCGTAAAGCCCGTCGCGGTTTTCGCCGCAGCAGAATACGACCAAATAACCGTTAGCTTCTATTACCGTGCCCTGCGGGAATACATATTTAACTCCCGAAAGCGCGTCGTCGCTGAGACCCCATCCGGAGACGTCGGCCCTTTCCTTTGAGCCGTTGTACAGCTCGACCCAATCGTAAAACTTGCCTTCAGCGTCGGGAAATAAACCCTTATTGGACGTCATAACCTCATTTATGGATATTGAATAGCTTGATGTCCCTCCCGAACCCGAATTGCCTATGATCCATACGATCATAAATACGAATGCGGCGACAAGGACTATTGATATTAAAAACTTGCCGATCTTCATCGACATTCCTCCCATATCGCGCGGGCCATATTCTGCCCGTCTCAGAGTAGTATAGCATAAATATAGAAAAATATCATACACGCCTGGAATTTTTACAATTAGGCCTGTTGGCCGTAAATTCGCGCTTCAACATTACGCCACAAATTATTTCCAATATTATTACAGCCATTACGTTGACATGTTTCATATTGCTGCCTAGAATAATTATGTAAGGACTGTTCATTATGTTGGACTGCATGATTTTACTTGAGCAATGCAGCTTTGCCTGCCGCCGGCAGCAGCTTAAGCTAAATTGACCGCGAACGTCTATTATAATCATTTTTCGTCAAACATAATGATGACAGTCAGGATTCTTGAATGGAGCTGATCCGTACTCCAGAACCGGAATCCGCTCAGGAGGTGTTATATATGGATCTTAACAATTTTACAAAGAATTCTTTAAAGGCAGTAAGCGCCGCGCAATCGATAGCAATCGACCATTCAAACCAGCAGGCAGACCAGGCCCACCTTCTGTATGCGCTGCTGACGCAGGAGGATTCGCTGATAAAGCAGCTGATGATCCGCATGGGTGTTGACGCTATATCCCTGATAGGGGAAACCGAAAGGCTGATAGATGCCCAGCCGCAGGTAACTGGAACGGGCATAGACCCAAACAGGGTATACGTCACAGCCGATCTCAATAAGGCCCTCCAGGCAGCTGAAAGAGAAATGGAGCGCATGAAGGATGAATTTGTGTCGGTTGAGCACCTTTTCATAGGGATCTGCGACAACCCCAGCGCCGCCATAAAGGAGCTGTTCAAACGATTTAAAATAGATAAAAAGGACTTTTTAAAGGCGCTCGAAGGCGTACGCGGCAGCGCCAGGGTAACGACGGATTCGCCCGAGGGGACTTACGACGCGCTTGGCAAGTATGCCCAGGATTTGGTTGAGCTTGCTAAGAGGCAGAAGCTTGACCCGGTAATCGGCCGCGACGGTGAAATACGAAACGTTATCCGCATACTATCAAGAAAGACAAAGAATAATCCGGTGCTAATCGGCGAACCTGGCGTAGGCAAGACCGCAATAGCCGAAGGGCTTGCCCAGCGTATCGTCAAAGGCGACGTTCCGCAAAACCTAAAGGAACGACGTATCTTCTCGCTTGATATGGGTGCGCTCATAGCGGGGGCTAAATTCCGCGGCGAGTTTGAAGAGCGCCTAAAAGCGGTGCTCAATGAGGTAAAAAAGAGCGAAGGCCAGATTATCCTCTTTATAGATGAGCTTCACAACATCGTCGGAGCCGGCCGTACCGAGGGCTCCATGGACGCGGGCAACCTGCTAAAGCCGATGCTCGCAAGAGGTGAGCTGCATTGTATCGGCGCCACCACCCTGGACGAGTACCGCAAGTATATTGAGAAGGACGCCGCGCTTTCCAGAAGGTTTCAGCCGGTTACAGTAAACGAACCGACCGTTGAGGACACCATAAGCATACTTAGGGGCCTAAAAGAGAGGTATGAGGTGTTCCATGGGGTAAAGATCAACGATTCGGCGCTGGTAGAAGCGGCGGTGCTGTCCAACCGCTATATTTCCGATCGTTATCTGCCCGACAAGGCAATAGACCTGGTCGACGAGGCCTGCGCGCTGCTGAGGACTGAAATGGATTCGATGCCTGCCGAGCTTGACGAACTGTCTAGAAGCATAATGCAGCTTGAGATTGAGGAAGCCGCGCTTGAAAAGGAGACCGACAAGCTCTCCGTTGAGCGCCT
>CAYSKA010000052.1:0-4078 GCA_964431505.1 uncultured Oscillospiraceae bacterium | reverse complement strand
GAAAACCTTCGCCGCCGGCTGGCACAAGAGCGCGAGGAATTCAACTCCATGAAGGCTCGGTGGGATAACGAAAAGGACGCGATTAAAAACATAAGGAAACTGCGCGAGGATATTGAAAATTTAAACGTCGAGATGGAGCGGGCCGAACGCGACTACGACCTTAACCGCGCTGCCGAGCTAAAATACGGCAGACTGCCCGACCTTAAGGCAAAATTGAACGAAGCTGAAAGCGCTTTTGAGAGGGAACGCGCCAACGGCCTGTTGAGCGACAGGGTGACGCAGGAAGAAATAGCGCAGATCGTTTCCCGCTGGACCGGTATACCGGTTAGCAAGCTCATGCAGGGCGAACGTGAAAAGCTGCTTGGCCTTGAAGATATACTCCATAAGCGTGTAATAGGCCAAGACGAGGCCGTAAAGACCGTTACGGACGCGATACTCAGAACCAGGGCCGGACTTAAGGACCCGTCAAAGCCAATAGGCAGTTTTCTATTCATGGGCCCTACCGGCGTGGGCAAGACCGAGCTTGCAAAGGCGCTGGCACAGGCGCTGTTTGACGATGAGCGCAATATGGTTAGGATTGATATGTCCGAGTATATGGAAAAATACTCCGTATCCAGGCTGATAGGCGCCCCTCCAGGCTATGTGGGCTATGACGAGGGCGGCCAGCTTACCGAAGCCGTGCGCCGCAAGCCCTACTGCGTGGTGTTGTTTGATGAAATAGAAAAGGCGCATCCGGACGTGTTTAACGTTCTGCTTCAGGTGCTCGACGACGGCCGCCTGACCGACTCGCAGGGAAGGATTGTGGACTTTAAAAACACGGTAATAATACTGACCTCAAACCTGGGCTCAAGCTACATTCTGGACGGCATTGAAAACGGAATCCTGACGGATACGGCTAAAGAACAGGTATTAAAACTGCTTAAGCAGAGCTTCCGCCCCGAATTTCTCAACCGTATAGATGATATAGTATTCTATACGCCGCTGAGCAAACGGCAGATCTATGAGATAACCGACCTGATGCTCGAGGAGTTAAGAGGGCGTATGCATGCGCTGCGGCTTGGGCTTAGGCTTACGGATGCGGCTAAGGAGTATTTTGCAGAGACTGGCTATGATCCGCATTATGGTGCAAGGCCGCTGAAGCGCCTGCTTACAAGCAAGCTTGAAACGCTGATAGCGCGTGAGATAATCGGAAGCGATCCTGCGCCGGACACGGTGTTTACCGTGGATTATGCTGACGGGGAACTGAGGGTAGCCCAAAGCTAATTGTGAAATTTACGCGCCGCTCCATAATATGGGATCAAACGTGGTAAAATTATATAGAAGCTGATGCGCCGGACGCATGGTATTCATATAAGCCTGGGTGCGTCAGCGTTTTATGATTCAGGCAGGTATCAGCGGCGTCATTTTTGGAACTCCCGCTGCTTTACGCTTGATACTGCCGCTTTAAAAAGTTTTTATTAATGCGGCGGCAGGATGAAAGGAGATACGGATGTTAGGAAACTGGTTTTATTTTTACGGAGGGGACAGCATAATGCTGTTTGCGCTTCTAGCAGTTCTGGTGCTTGGCATTATCGTTCAGGCCAGGGTGCAGAGCACATATAAAAAATTCTCCAAAATGCGGGCGTCCAGCGGAGTTCCCGCCAATGAGATGGCGCGCCAGCTGCTGCATAATGCCAACAGCGGGGTGTCCATCACACAGGTAAGGGGCCATCTCACCGATCATTTTAATCCAAAAACGCATACGGTGGGGCTTTCGGACGCAGTGTATCATTCCGACTCAATCGCCGCACTTGCGGTGGCGGCCCATGAGATCGGCCACGTGATGCAGTATGAGGACGATTACCTGCCCATACGGATACGAAACGCCATACTTCCCGTAGCCCAGATAGGGTCGAGCGCTTCGCCGTTTATAGTCATATTGGGCCTTATGTTCGGCTCCTATGAGGTTGCTATTGCCGGTGTTATCCTGTTTGCGGCTGTGCTCCTGTTTCAGCTTGTAACGCTGCCGGTTGAGTTTAACGCCTCGAGCAGGGCGGTTTCAATGCTGGTGAGCTCCGGATTTATCACCTACGATGAGGAGTCCAGCGCAAAAAAGGTGCTGCGCGCCGCCGCGATGACATACGTTGTTGCTGTGCTTTCAAGCGTTGTTACGCTGCTTAGGCTGCTGTTCATAGCGCGCGGAAGCAGGAGAGATTAATAAATACATTTTTAAGGAGGCATATTTATGGACGGCACAGTTTTATACAAACTTTCCTATGGTCTATACGCTGTTGGCGCGATGGATCAAAGCCGCATGTGCGGATGCATTGTCAACACGGTGTTTCAGATAACATCCGACGGAGTAATCGCGCTTAGCATGAACCGGAACAACTATACGCATGGACTTATAGAGAGAAACGGCCGCTTCTCGATAAGTATCCTAAGCGAGGATACGCCCGCCCCGGTTATTGGTGCTCTTGGCTTTAAATCGGGCAGAGACGCCGATAAATTCGCGGGACTTGACGCATATGTTGAAGACGGGCTGCCATTTTTAAGGGAAAACCCATGCGGCCATCTCGTATGCGATGTAGTGGGCAGGCATGAACAGGGTTCTCATACCGTATTTTTTGCAAAGGTTGCAAATGCGTTTGGCAAAACCGATAATCCCCCAATGACGTATGAATATTACCATAGGGTAATAAAGGGCAGCGCGCCTAAAAACGCGCCCACGTACCGCGCTGAGGCTGAGGCGGCGGCCGAGCCGGAATCCAGCATCAAATATAGATGTACCGTATGCGGTTATATCTATGATGGCGAGCTTGCAAACGAGCCTGACGACTATAGATGCCCGATATGCGGCGTTTCAAAGGATAGGTTTGTACGGATCGGCTAAGCTATGATATATTATTAAAAGCGGACAAAGGGACTTATGGTCCTTTTGTCCGCTTTTTAGCTTAATCTGCATTCCTCTTAGCTCCAGAGCATTTCCGGATATATCCCCTGGTCCTTCAATCTCCGTATAGCGGCAACCACATGAGGCTTGTCCTCTTTATGGGTAACTCCTATCCATCTGTCCGGCGTATAGAGCATCTTTACAGTAGCGTTGCCCCCAAGCGCGCGCCTCACGGATTCCGGAAGGTAATCCTCGCACTTTAAAGGATTTTCCTTTACAGCATTTGCCATAAAGCTGGGAAAATCACTGCATAGATGTTCCATAAAACCTGGATTAAACGCCCAGAAGTTCATCGATACTGTTGTCTCAGCGGGAAGGGCGATATAATTTCCGTTTTCATCCTCGTACGCCGCTTCACCGCCACGGCGTATTACATTTGTGCGCTCCCTTATGTCCGAGAGATAGCCCCTGTCGTCTACAACGCATACGCCTCTGCTCACGCTTCCATGGTCGGTAAGCGTTTCGCCAATCCGGTAGCCGATTATCGCGTGCTCATTTTCGCCGTTATGCTCTAAAAGAAAATCGTAAGCAAGCTTAAACGCAACGGGGCCATAAAAATCATCCGCGTTGAGGGCTACAAACGGCCCCTTTACCACGTCGCGGCAGCACAGAATTGCGTGCGATGTTCCCCAGGGCTTTTTTCTGCCTTGTGGAACCGCGAAGCCTTCCGGCAGCATATCCAGCTCCTGATATACGTATTTAACATCGGCATGGCGCTCAAGCCTGCCGCCTATCAACTCTTTAAAATCGGATTCTATCTCATGCTTTATAATAAATACAATGCTTTCAAATCCCGCGCGAAGCGCATCAAAGACCGAAAAGTCCATAAGCACGTTTCCATGCCCGTCCATCGGGTCCATCTGCTTAAGGCCGCCGTACCGGCTGCCCATGCCCGCCGCCATTATGACCAGGGTTGGCTTTACCATTGCTCTACCTCCGTTTATTCGATACGGACCGCATACACGCCGCGTTAACCAGCCGGCAGCATTTAGCTGCGTGCCGATCCATTTGCTATTATACAGCATATTCCGCGTTACGGCAAACAAAAGCAGGGCTCCCGCCCCGCCTTAAAAATGATTTTGACTATATCCTCATGACCTCTACGCTATGCGAATCCTCACTTCTCAGGGCTATAACCGCCCCCCT
>CAYSKA010000051.1:4690-9664 GCA_964431505.1 uncultured Oscillospiraceae bacterium | reverse complement strand
CATGTCCAAAATCAGTCACCACAGCTTTGGGACGTGTATAGACTTAAATTCTAATATACCCGTCAATCAAATCCGGGTTAATTCTGATGGAGCGGACGAGAATTGGGTTCAGATTAAAGATGCCGTATCTAAGCTAACATATGAAGGACTGAAAACAGTGGATGGCAAGGATAACGTATATTGTTTCAGCTATTCGGGAGAAAGACAGGGCCAAAGGCTTGTACCGGACGCTTTGATTAATTACATTATGCACGAGCTTGCGTTTGCGCGGGCCGGATTTTACTGGGGGGGTTACTTTGGCAGCGGTTCGGACGCCATGCATTTTACCCTTGCTGAGATAAATGATTCGCACGTAACCTATCCGGAATGGTCCGACGCCACGCCGGATCATGAAAGAATTCAGAAGGTATTTGAATACGCAGAGTAATTTAAGGAACAGAGTTATAATGTAGATGGATTGTTTCGGCGGACACTGCGGAAAATTTTTTCGCAGCGTTCGCCTATTAAGAATAAAATTCTTTTGGCCTGCGATTCAGATTGTTATCATATGAGCAACCTATTATTTGAAGAATTCCGTTTAAAACCGGAGCTTTTCCAGCAAGCAAAAGGAGTTCATATTATGCGTGGATTTTATGGAAGCGGAGGAAGGAAGGCGTATTTTGAGGGATGGTATATAAAACAACAGACCGAAGAGGAAACAATAGCGTTTATTCCGTCGTTTCACGTGGATGAGAAGGGGAGGAGTATTGCGCATTTGCAGGCAATTACATCGTCCGGTTCCGCGGGAATTGAGTATCCAATCCGGGAATTCTCGGCAAATCATAGCGCTTTGGATGTAACAATGGGCAAAAACAGGTTTACGGAAAAGGGGATAGAGGTCTCCTTCACAGCTAAAGGAATGAATATAGAAGGCTTTCTCAACTTTGGGGGGTGGAATAAGCCAAACGCCGATATTATGGGTCCGTTTAGGTTTGTACCGTTTATGCAATGCAGGCATGGGGTCTTCAGCCTCTTTCATGATGTCAGAGGGACGCTTGAGGTCAACGGAAAACCGGTAGCCTTTGAAAACGGACATGGATATATAGAGGCGGACAGGGGGACGTCGTTTCCCAGCAGCTATATTTGGACCCAATGCGGCTGGAGGGACAGGGGAGACCCGCGCTGCGTAATGCTGTCGATCGCTGAAATACCGTTCCTGACGGGCAGGTTTACAGGCTGTATAGGCAGCGTTTACTGCCAAGGCAGGGAGTATCGGCTTGCTACTTATCGTCGTGTAAAGATAGAACGGGCTGACGCATTGGGCTGTGAGGTGAGCCAGGACGCTATGCGCCTTACAATAGACGTTCTAGATAAAAAACCACACGCACTGCTTGCTCCAAGTTTCGGGAGGATGTCAAGGACTATTCATGAAAGCGTTACATGCAGGGTCAGATACAGGTTTAAAATAGGAGAAGTTGAAAAATTCGATTTTATTAGCGACTGTGCCAGCTTTGAACACGTTGAAAAGCCTAACGCATAGAAGATGACTTTCCATGCCTTGACACGGATTTCAATAAGTGATAATTTAAAAAAGGCATTTTTAAGCTGTATTTGTTCAGCGCCTCTAATGAATTACAAACTGACAGGCCTGCGCCGGACACTGTGCAGGACCGGGCCGGATTTTCGGCAGCAATATGCGATCTTATGCGTTTGTGGGACATGGTTTGTTTCGCGGCGTTTTATTTATAGCTTATTTGCATTTAAACGGCCCGAATGGAGGATCAAAACTAAAATATGAATGATAAAAAGTTGAAAACAAATGAGCGGATTGCATTGAGGGCGTCATTGGACAGCATTGGAGCAAACGTCTTTTTGTCGCTGGCGAAGCTATTCGCTGGGATTTTTGCAAAATCAAGCGCGCTTATATCGGATGCTGTACACTCCATAGCGGATGTTTTGGATACGGTTATAGTAATAATCGGGATAAAGCTGTCAAGCAAAGCCCCCGATGAAAAGCATCAGTACGGGCATGAGCGGCTTGAATGCGTTGCCGCAATCATACTATCGGTTATACTGTTCGCTACAGGCTTTGGCATTGGCTACGAGGGGGCAGCCAGCATAATTATGGGCGAGTATCTGGATAATCCGACCCCTGGCGTGCTGGCTCTAGTTGTTGCTATACTGTCCATCGGCATAAAGGAATTTATGTATTGGCATATGCGAAGCGCGGCAAAGAGGATAAACTCGGGAGCAATGATGGCGGACGCCTGGCATCAGCGGGCTGACGCTCTTTCCTCAGTCGGCAGTCTTATAGGGGTTCTTGGCGCGAGGATGGGAGCGCCAATACTGGACCCTATTATAAGCGTGCTTATCTGCGTTTTCATAATTAAGGCGGCGTTGCATATATTTATGGATGCTGTTAAAAAGATAACGGACGAGGCCTGCGACAAGGAAACTTCAGATAAGATAAGGGCCTTAATTCACGCGCAAAGGGACGTTTTAGGAATAGAAAGTCTGAAAACGCGCGTATTTGGCGACATGATTTACGTTGACGTTGAAATTCTGGCGGACGGGAGGATCGCGCTTTCAGACGCTCACATTATAGCCCAAGCCGTTCACAATTCCATCGAAAAGGAATTTCCGTCGGTGAAACATTGTTCGGTCCAGGTGAATCCATCTAAAGCACAGAGATAAAGACAAACCCAGCGGACCGATGATGGCCTATCAAATACATAAGGATAATTTGATTCTATAAACGATGTAGAGCTATATTTATAAATGGTTTAAAAGGGCGCCCGGGGGCGCCTTTTTTTGAATACATCTTAATGTCAAGCGCCTTGGGCAAAGTATACAATGCGGCACAGCTGGCAAAGCGCTGCCGCCTATATGCCAGTATAGTAATTGAATTGAACATTAAGAATACCCAAACGAACCCCCGTCGACATGCATTACCTGTCCTGTCATAAATGCCGAATCATCAGAAGCGAGATACACAGAAGCCGGGGCTATTTCAAACGGCTGTCCCGCACGTTTCATCGGCGTTTCCGGTGAATATGTCCCAAACGTCGCAAGGTCTTCAGCTGGGAAGGACGCGGGCTGCAGCGGAGTCCAAACCGGTCCGGGAGCTACCGCGTTTACCCTTATGCCCCGCTTTACCAGGGATCGTGCGAGGGATCTGGTCAGCGATACGACCGCGCCCTTTGACGCGCTGTAGTCGATAAGCCGGTCATTCCCTGATAAGCGGTTATTGACGTAGTATTAATAATCGATGCTCCGCGCTTCATGTATGGCAGAGATGCTTTTGTTAAAAAGAAAAATCCATAAACATTAGTTATGAAAGTGTCGTCCAGCTGTTGCTCCGTTATATCCAGGATGCTGTTTTGGACGAATTGTACTCCATGGTTGTTTACAAGCACGTCAATGCTTCCAAATTGGTTTATGGTCGCATCAGCTACGCGCTTTGATTCCTTCTCCTCACGCAAGTCACAGGCAAGCAGTACGCATCGCGCTCCTAGCTCCTCAATCCGGTCCCTTGTTTCTTCCGCATCTTTATGTTCGTCCAGATAAGCGATGGTAACGTTAGCTCCTTCCTTTGCAAATGAATATGCAATCGCCCTGCCGATTCCACTGTCTCCGCCGGATATAAGCGCAGTTCTTCCACTTAGTTTACCGCTTCCCCTATACCCAGGATTCTCCGAGATAGGCCTGGGATTCATAAGATATTCAAAACCGGGTTGCCTGTCCTGATGCTGGTGAGGAAATGTAAGCCCTACATCGCGGCATTTGCGCTGATACCCAAGGTACGGGTAAATTGGGTACATGGTTTAGCTCCTTTCAAGTGTTTATTATGATAATTATTACGCTATATAACTGCTGTGGATTACTTAAATAGGAATAATTTAACACATTGCATCAAGTTAGAATACGATAATCTACAGGCCTGTTCCTGATTTTGGAGCGCGGCCTCAAATAATCCAGAGGCTCGGGTGATGATTTTATGACGATAAGCTTATGCATGATAGTAAAGAACGAAGAAAAGGTGCTAGCTCGCTGTCTTGACAGCATAAAGGATCTTGTAGACGAGATCATAATTGTAGATACAGGCAGCGATGATGATACAAAGTGGATTGCACTCAAATATACAGATAAGGTTTATGATTTTGAATGGATTGACAACTTTGCGGCGGCTCGCAATTATTCGTTTTCTAAAGCAACTATGCAGTATTGCATGTGGATGGACGCAGATGACGTAATCTTGGGCCCCGACAGGGAAGAGCTGGCCAAATTGAAGGCATCCGTTTCATCGGATACAGATATAATAATGATGAAGTACAATACTGCCTTTGATGAGGATGGAAAGCCGGTCTTCTCGTATTACAGAGAGCGAATTGTAAGGAATAACGGTAAGAACATCTGGCAAGGAAGGGTCCATGAGGCTATTGAACGATATGGCATAACGTTATATACAGAGGCAGCGGTTACACACAGAAAACTCGAAGAGAGCTACAGCGACAGGAATCTTAAGATCTATGAAAGGCAATTAGCTGATGGAGAGCCGCTTTCTCCACGCGACAAATTTTATTATGGGCGCGAACTATATTATCATGATAGGTTTGAAGATGCTGCAGCCATTCTTAACGAATTCGTATATTCAGGCGAGGGCTGGATTGAAAACAGTATTGAGGCATGCCGCGTTCTATCGCTTTGCTATTACAGGCTCAACAATAGGGGAGAGGCACTCTTTGCACTGTTGAAATCCATGCGGTTTGACACTCCCAGAGCAGAGATATGCTGTGACATAGGGTCGCATTTCATGCATGAGGGAGGGTATGAAAATGCTGCATTCTGGTATGAACTCGCTTTGACGAAAAAAAGAGATGATGCTTCGGGGGCTTTTGTCTCCCCTGATTGCTACGGATACCTGCCCTGTATACAGTTATGCGTGTGTCATGACAAAATGGGAAACTTACGGCTTGCATATTAATACAACACAAT
>CAYSKA010000051.1:0-4680 GCA_964431505.1 uncultured Oscillospiraceae bacterium | reverse complement strand
GAGGCTTACCAGCTTAACAAAGAATACTTCACAATAAATGGAATAGGCTGAGCGACAATATATGTACACGGTTTTATGCCCATTTGAATATATTGTCAGAAACGATGTATACATCGTAATTTGTCAGGAGTTATGCGCCTGACAACAAGTAAAGGAGTGTATTAAATGAATCAGTTTCCTTCTAATAATGGATGTACATGCTGCCCAGGATGCGGAAGACCATGCAACTGCTGTTGCTGCAATAGAGGGCCCACCGGCCCAACAGGCCCAACAGGCCCAACAGGCCCAACAGGCCCAACAGGCCCAACAGGACCAACAGGACCAACAGGCTCAACTGGAGCAACTGGAGCAACTGGAGCAACTGGAACGGGTCAAACCGGCCCAACGGGTCCAACAGGACCAACGGGTCCAACAGGACCAACAGGTCCAACTGGAACTGGAGCAACTGGCCCAACGGGTCCGACTGGCCCAACAGGTCCAACAGGAACTGGAGCAACTGGCCCAACGGGTCCGACTGGCCCAACAGGTCCAACAGGAGCAACTGGAACTGGTGCAACTGGTCCGACTGGCCCAACAGGTCCAACTGGAGCAACAGGAGCAACTGGAACTGGTGCAACTGGCCCAACTGGTCCGACCGGTCCAACAGGTCCGACCGGAGCGACAGGAGCAACTGGCGGAACCGGTCCAACAGGTCCAACCGGGCCTGCTGCAAACCCTGTAGAATGCGCATGTGTACAACAGATGCGCAATATCCTACGGCAAATCATTCAGCTTTATCCAACGGACAATATTATAGTTGCGATGGAAAGCGGCAATAATGCGAGCGGGCGCGCAGGCTCGTTGCTTCCCGGGCCGAATTCGAACCCGAATTCCGGTTTGCTTCAGCTTGTCAACAATCAGGGAGCCCCTCAGGAGGCTGTGTCGATTTGCAGAATTGCCTCCGTGAGGATAACAAGCGCGGTCTACAATAATGCTATAACATACCTGCCCGCACCGGTGCCTGCGCCAGAGGGATGTGGAGAGGATTGTGAAGCGGCAGTGCGTTCATATCTTCCTGTCGGTACGACGGGTGTAGATATAAAATCCGGCGGTCAAACGGTTGCTCAGGGTAAGGTGCTGAGGAACGAATTTGGAATACTGGTCGTGGTAGGCCCCAACAACAGTGACCCAACGTTTGTATCCACATGTAAGGCTGAAATACTCAACAAATAGGCTTTGTCCTTAATATGGTGTTAAGTGGACACGGTTTTGTTTGTGCATGAATATATTACTAGGACGGTATATATATATCGTCATTGACCAGGTGACTTACAACCCTGGTATTAAGAACAAAAGGAGTGTATTGAAGTGAATAAATTTCCTTCTAACAATCGATATACATGTTGCCCAAGGTGCGGAAGGCCAAGCAGCTGCTGCTGCTGCAGACCCGAAGGTCCGACAGGATCTATTGGTCCCATGGAATTCCCCAGACTAACCGGCCCCACCTGACCAACGGGCGCAGCAGGGCCCACCTGACCAATGGGCGCCACCGGTCCGGTGGGTCCGGGATTAAGTGACGCGGAAGTATTCGATTCCAGCAACTCACCGAACTATCCTGCTGGTGGCGTTATTATATACAATGACAGACTTTACAGAGTAACCACTGATTCTCCGTCTGGTACTCCGGATACTTCGTCCGATTATGAACTTTTGAGCGTCACAGGCCCAACCGGAGCAACAGGTCCGAAGGGCGACGCAGGAGCGGTAGGCGAAACAGGCCCCACAGGTCCGACAGGCGACGCGGGAGCGGCAGGCGAAACCGGCCCCACTGGACCGGAGGGAATATCGGTAACAGCCAATAACATGAGTGCAATGAACATTCAGGGATCAAGCATTACGGTTCTCGCTGGCGCAACACCAGTGCCGCTTCCAGATGAACAGAGTTTGGATAGTTTTGCAGTTAACGAAGATAATACGGCTTTCACAGTTCCGCAGACCGGAAGATACATGATAACATATAGCATTAATGCTACAGCCGACTCGATTATGACGTCACACATTATGCGAAACGGAGCCATATTGCCAGAAGCCAACGTTATTCCATTGGCGGCTGCAAGTAGCCTCTTTACGACTGGGATTGCGAGCCTTACCGCGGGAGATACTCTGGAGTTAAAGATCTATGGATATGCTGACACGGTGGTTCTGCAGAGAGGGGTTGGAGCAAGCCTAAGCATTGTACGTTTGAGCTAAGATACACGATAGAGGCTTCCTTAAAGCCAAAAAAACCATCCCCCGGACGGTCAGCTGCGCCTAACATTTTCAGGGGATTCAATCGGCTGCGACTCATGCGCGGGGCATCAGCTGACCGTTATAGTCTCAATAACGCTTGACAGGGATCGATAGGCTTAAAACAGGCGGCAGCATCCTGATGCTGTCGTCAAAATTATGATTTTATATTGCAACGATTTAAAAAAGATATAGCATATAAGCAATATAGGCTCCAATTAATACTACGCCCTGCCACCGCATCATCTTGCCCCGAATTATGGCGGGTATGCACAGTACACCCATAATAAAGGCGATGAGCGGGAGCTCTATGGATAAAACGGTGCTGGGAAAAACAATAGGGGAGATAGCTGACGCAAGGCCGCCTACAAGTAAAAGGTTTAATATATTTGCTCCAACTATATTGCCTATTGAGAGCGCGCCGTGTCCTTTACGAAGGGCATTAATTCCTGTCATCAATTCGGGAAGCGATGTGCCAAGGGCTACAATGGTCAGGGATATTACCCGTTCGGGAACTCCAATATATCTGGCTATGACCGGCCCGTAGGTTACAAGCAGGTGAGCTCCGGCATATAAAAAACATCCTTCAAGGATCAGCAGGCAGATATCGGAAAATATAGAGCCCTTTACTGGATCTGCGGTAATGACAGTGCCGCTCCCCTTTAAGGTGCGAATGGTATATACAATACAAAGGACCACCATGAGGATTCCGCAAAATCTAGGAATCCCGCCAAGCGTCATTGCGAGTATAAAGTAAATCGTAAGAAAGACGAAAAAATTAATCGCACCGGACGCAAACGACCGCCGGTCCAAGGGGGAAGGCCGGATGGTTTGCATAATGCCGGCAATAAAAGCGGCGTTGCAAATTATTGAGCCAAGTGCATTGCCAAGAGCCATATCAACATGCCCGTGAAAAGCCGCGGTTGCTGAAAACAATACCTCGGGGAGTGTTGTTCCAAAGCTTACCATGGTAGCGCCGATAATGATTTCCGGCACCCGAAACCTTTTTGCCAGCCTCAAAGCTGTATCAACAAAGAGGTTGCTGCCGACCACAAGTATAACCAAACCGAGCAGAAACAAAAGAATCGATAAAAATAAAGGGGTCATGCCAACATGTCTCCTAACAGTATGTATATATAAAGCATATGCGCGTCCAGGGCGGAAAAACACGCTCGCGCAATAAGCGCCATATAAGAAAAATCCGGAACGCCATTATCGAGTCTGGCGTTCCGGATCAGGCGGCATATCTATATGTCAAAACCTATATTATTTGATATCCTCCGGGTCAAACCAGGTTAATCCGCCGCTATAGTCGAAACGGCCGGTTTTAAAGCTGCCGCCGTCTATGGTCAGATCAATGGATTTAAGATTATAAAACTCAATAAACGTATTTGAGAAGGCGGCAATAACCAGTTTCTCGTCGGGCGCTGAAAGACTGTTGAGATAGTCTACAAACGCTTGAGGCAGGTCAGCCTTTAAAAAACAATCTCCAATTTCCTTAGTTACTGTATAACCGTCGGTAGTCACTTTACCGTTATCCTCTATATGGAAGTTGTTAAAGACAAACCCCTGCGGCAACACACCGTTTTTATACAGCGCTTCAAGCAGTACCCCGCTATTTACATTGCTGGTTATGACGGTATGGGTCAACGTTGAGTTTTCATAATCAGGGATGTAGATTTTAGCATCAAGAATAGCCGGCGCTATCTCTTCTATCATATCCTTTTCTATAGCGGGTTTTGATGGCAAATCGCCTTTTGGCATTGCCAATGCCCCTATCGCGATAGCAGCCGCGAGGCATGCGGCGATTGGAATTAAAGCCTTTAATTTCTTATTCATATTAATAACCTTTCTTTGTGCTATATGTTCGCTTGAGTTAGCTATTTTATTAAACATACGTTCCCGAGCCGCTGTATCGGGCGATATCCTATTCCACGCCTTTATAATACGGTCATCCTTCATTAAAATCGCCTCCCAGTTTGTTCTTTAATAACTTTCTTGCTTCGCTTAAATGGTTCCGTATGGTTGACGGGGGCCTATTAAGCATCCCCGCTATTTCCCTGCTGGTATAACCTTCATAGTAATAAAGGTACACCGCTGTTTTATATTTTTCCGGAAGGGCGAGCACCGCCTCCAGCGTTTCATCTATCGCCTGGGATTGATTATCGGAATATAGCCCTCGGCATTCATCTATGTCGGTCCGTTTTCTCCACCAATGCTTCAATAGGTTTTTGCACATATTGGTGGATGTGACTATAAGCCATGCCTTTTCGTGCTCTTCATCATTGAACGTGCCTTTATACTGGATTAGCTTCAAAAACGTGCTTTGAACCATATCCTCCGTATCGGCGGGATTTTTCAAGTAGGCGAAACAAACGCGGTATACGGTATTAACATGACGAGCATATATCTCCG
>CAYSKA010000050.1:0-9719 GCA_964431505.1 uncultured Oscillospiraceae bacterium | reverse complement strand
TTACGAGGAATTATGGCAACCTAAAAACTTTTTAGTTACATTCAGAATGTATCAATTAAATTTTGACAGTAATGACGAGCGGGTATATAAAGAGTATTGGGATAGATACACGAATCACTTTATTGAGAAATTATGATTTAATCCAACTGCACAAATTACGATTTATCGCGGAGATTGAGTGTCCTACACAGGAAATAGCAGAGCCAGCCGCGCTTGCCAACGATAAAATAAACGGGCTGCCCGTCGTTGACAAGCCCGCCTGCTTATGCGGCAATCAAGAGCGCAAAAGCAATGAATGCTTTCGCGCTCCTATATTATGAATGGAGGTCACGCAGCGGAGGCTTGGGAAATCAATAAAAAGTGTTTAAATGCGCAAGAGTTAATAAAATATGTGTAAAGTAGTATCCTCACACAAAGCTCTTTTATGTTATTTGAAATCATTTGGTTTTGATACGCAAATGTGTTGAGAATTATAGACTTAGAACAAAAGTATTAAATGAAAAATAGGCAATTTATAATGAGTTTGGAACGGCAAGCACTAAAGTGGAGACTGTTTTATTCTATTACCTTTTGTCGGATGTTCCTTAATGTAGTTTCTATCTGATCTAAAATGAATGGAGCTAGAATATATCACTTTTGGTATACTGGCGATATCCATAAACAGAGGCACCTCGCTTCAAACCACACATGCTATTTTAAATCTAATCAATAAGTAGGTCTTTTCATAGAAAATTGATTGTAATTTTTAATTAGGGGTAGACAATCAAAAAAACGGGGTGTACAATCTTAGCTGACAACTGAATTATGGTTCCAGCTTTTGCTGGGTTAAAAGGGAAGCCGGTGCGAATCCGGCACAACAGCCATTACTGTATTTGACTACGCAGCGGGCAGGCGGTATTGCCGCAGCCATTGGAGCAAAGCTCTGAGAAGGCGTCTGTTGAGGATATTTTTATCTGAGTCATAAGTCAGGATACCTGCCTTTTTCAGTAGATTGCAAGGCTATTATAGGCTTTGCTGCACTTTTGGGCAATGGGAAGTGTATTATAGTGTTATTCTATTTGTTTAGAGTCTGCCTATTAATACAAGCAGCGCTTCTCATACCGGGGAAGCGCTGCTTTTTGCAGTGGTTAGGGCCATTGCAGCGGTCTGTTGCTTCAGTAAAGGTGAAGTAAAAAAACTCTCAGGAGGACAATCAAATGAACAAATCTAAGCTGCGTGTGTCAGTAACTGCCTTTTTGCTTGCGCTGGTAATGATATTCAGCTTTATGCCGGTATCGCGCACATCTGCACAAGGCGAAGTTACCATAGTAACAACCCTTGTCGATGGCATGGAACAGCGGGGGAGCAGAAAGACCTTTGATGTTTGGGCGAGGGATGAAGCGGGAAATAAGGTTTCTTCATCCGTAACGCTTAACGGAGAACCCATTTCGGCAACATGGGATGATACTGAAAAGACGAGCTATACGCTTAACTTCAGTGTAGAGGGCGAAAACCTGGTTATTGTAACGGCGGGCAGCTCAAGCGTTTCATATACAATTATTTATATAAAAGCCGAACCGGGCGATGTCATAGGCCAGGCGACCTGGAGCATTGAGGCGCATACAATAGGCTGCGGCTATGTAGTAGAACCTGTTCGGGTTGATGTTATAGAAGGCGAAACGTCCGCGCAGGCGCTGATAAGGCTGATTGACGAGAATGGCTATACATGCAGCTACAGCGGAAGTCCGACGAGCGGTTTCTATCTTCAGCAGATACAGGGATTCCAAAGTTCGGACAATATTCCGGATTTTCTCCGTGTTCATTTGGAGAATAACGGATTTGCTGTCTATGATGAGGGTGAGATAGACGAACTGGGAGAGTTTTATTATACGTCCGGTTCAGGTTGGATGTATGCGGTAAACAACGTGTTCCCAAACGTTGGCTTTGCCGATTCTTATCTTTCAGACGGCGATGTGGTGCGCGTGCAATTCACGCTTGCATACGGACAGGATATAGGCGGAATGGCAGCCATGGGCGGCGGCTGGGGAAGCGACTTTTATGAAGTACCCGACAAAGATAACCTGCTGTCCCTCATTGCTGAGATTAAGTCGTTTAACGATCTTACCATGACGTCGGAAATCACAGCCGTCTTTGACGATGCAATGAGCCTTGCCATGGAGCTGAATCCTGAGATAGCAACTCAGGAGGCGGTTGATAACGCGCATTTTGAGCTGAACGCATCGATAAACCACACGGTTATCTTTGAAGACGGTTTTGGCGGGGTGCTTTCAAACTCACAGGTGAGGCACGGCCTGCCCGCGTTTGCGCCGCAGGTGCCTGAACGTGAGGGACATACGTTCAGCGGTTGGGATAAGGACTTTTCCCGCGTCATAAGCGATATGACGGTTAAGGCGGTATGGGATTCAGACATGCATACCATAATCTTCGAGGACGGCTTTGGAAACGTACTAGATGAAATCCAGGTAAGTCACGGAGGGACTGTTGTACCTCCGTCAGTTCCTGATATTAACGGTTATGTCTTTGTAGGATGGGATAAGCCGCTTGATAATATCGTAGAGGACATTACAATATATGCCCTATGGACAGCTCCGCTGACTGGTATAGAGATTGATGCGTCGGCGTATATCAGCATAGGCGAATCATACCAGCTTACCGTTGCATATGTCCCCGAGTTTACCGATGATGACAGGACCATAGTCTGGACCAGCGATAATGAAAGCGTAGCTACTGTATCGGATACTGGACTGGTTACAGCGGCAGGCAACGGCACAGCCATCATAACAGCAGCTTGCGGAGATGTTTCCGCACAATGCAGAGTAACGGTAGGGCCTGCGCTTAATACCGATGAAATACGCTTGACCGACGATACAAGTAGAATCACGATAATTGCTCCAGCGGGCACTATACCCGGGAATACGACGCTTTCTGTTAATATCGTAAGTAATGAAAGCGAACTCTACAAATCGATCAAGACATTACTTTCATCGGATTACGAAAAGTTTGAAGCGTATGATATAAAGCTTTTGTGCGACGGGGAAGAGGTTATCCCGTATGGAACCATACAGGTAAGGCTTCCAGTGCCAAAGGGCTATGATGAAACCAGAACGGACGTAATCACGATAGAGAACGCTTCATACAGAGTTATGGAATCCGACACGGCGGACGGTTATGCCGTTATAGGGACAAACAGTCTTGGCATGTACTCGGTGGCCCTTAAAGCGGACTCAGCCAATCCGCCGAAGGCAGGAGGAAGCAGTATATTGATTTTGGCAGGCGCTTTTGTACTGATCGGCTCTTTATTAGCGATTAGCGCAAAGCGCAGGGTAAGCAGCGCAAAGTAAACAGATAAATATTAACTTTTAAGGACAGGTGATACCATGTACAGGCGCTATAGTCAAATAGTTTCATACATACTGATTCTTTTTGTTTTGTTGACGGCAGTATTTTCCCCAGCGCTAGCAAACGCGGCGAAGAAATACAGTAGCAGCGAGATTCTTTCCGTTGCCAGGGAATTAGTAAACTGGAAGAAGGCGGATAATGGCTCGTCTCCGAGCGGTTATCTTATTAACTCCAAATATCTTCAGCTGGCGGGATCTACCCCTGGAGATTGGTATCAGATTGGGATGTCACGGCTTGGCATGTCGGATAATTATAGCGGGTATCTGGCTGTAATAAAGGAAGTTGTGCAAGACCGATACAAGACGCCTAATAAGCTGGACAGAATAAAGGCGACGGAATGGCACCGAATTTCCCTGTCGATTCTAGCGTGCGGGGGGGATCCAACCAATTTCGGGGTGGGTTCCGACGGCAACGCTATCAACCTTATCGCAGATGGAACATACAACCGAGGCTTTACAGCCTCCTTAGGCAGACAGGGTATTAACGGCTGGATATGGGGCCTTATTGCCCTGGATGCCAAGCATTACAATGTACCGGACGCCAGCTATTACAGTCGGGCCGATATTATCAAAGAAATACTTAAGCTTCAGTTATCCGACGGCGGGTTCGCGCTTACGGGTTATAACGCTGATCCCGATATTACCGCTATGGCCATACAGTCGCTGGCGCCATATTATAAGAGCGGAGCATCCTATACCTACACATTGACCAGGCAAAATGGACGAACGGTTACTAAAACGGTTAAGCAGGCAGTAAACGAGGCATTGAACTGCCTATCAGATCTGCAGCTTGACACGGGTGATTACATCAGCTGGGGGACGCAGAACGTGGAGAGCACCGCGCAGGTGTTGATCGCCTTATGCTGCCTGGGCATCAACCCGCAGATGGACAGCAGGTTTATAAAAAACGGGAATACGCTTGTAGACGGAATTATGCGGTATAGATTATCAAACGGCGCTTTTACGCACAGCTTTAACGATGATCCCGATAATCCGAGTGCGCAGCCAGGCAAGCCCAACAGTATGGCGGGCGAGCAGGTGTTGTTGAGCCTTGCGGCGCTTTATCGCCAGATGAACGGAAAGTCTACGCTTTATGATTTCGGGTCGTATTCGGGTGGAGGCAGTTCCGGTGGGATAGGTACGCCAAAGCTGACTCCTTCGCCCACAAACTCGCCTCCTGCAAGCAGCTTAAATACGCCAGGGCCAAATGCTGGCCAAACTTCAGCGCCCGATGATGGGATTTTACCGGAAGAAACTCAGTCTCCACTTATTCCTCCTGGACAGGATGGCGAAAGCGGCAACGAACATGGTACATTTGAGGGGGGAGGTCAATCTGATGGCGAATTATCGGATCCTGTGCTGCTCAGCTTTTCGGCAACCGATATGCAGACTGTGAACGCGCTTCCATCAAGCTTGACTACAGAACACTATGTTGATGTAATAACGCTTTTATACAAGCTGGAAAACTGTGAACCTTTTGAGGGGATGGACGGATACATTAGCAGGCTAAAGTCGGCAAAGGAGACTATACTTGCCATACAGGCTGAAATCGACAGCCTCAACGCCGACATATTGAAATATATGTATCCGTTTGAGAGCATCACGCTTAAGGACAAGGGGATGGTTAATCAGATAGTATTGAGGTATGAAGCCTTAAGCGAATACGACCGCGCCCAAATAGACCGCTATGAGGATGTAATCAAGACAAAAACCAAGCTTGACAACCAGGTCCGAGCAATCGCTATAGGCTGTGTATTGCTCATGGCAGGAGCCGCCTCCGCAGTACTTGTGGTTTTAAATATAAAAAAGCGCAGAAATAAGCGGGACGATGAATTGGCTGAGCTTGCGGCCATATACAAGGACGAATGAACGATATACATCCTTCATAGGAAACTGTGAAGATAAAAACAGCAAAAGGGTTTTACGGATATGAAAAAGGACGTCCTTGCTCTATTTTTAGTAATATTGATAATTGCGGTTTTAATAAAGGGTACGAACTTTCAGTCGGTGGAGGAATACTACCTGACGAATATTGACAATATAACCCAGGGCAGTGAAACCGTATTTATCAGTATTGACTGCAGTACGATTCTGGATAACTGGGATGACCTTTGGCCAGAGCTTAAGACCGAAGAATTTGTGCCAAAGGACGGAAAGATTCTTGAGATGACCGAATATGTATTGCGTCCAGGGGATACGGTGTTTGACATATTGGAACGCGCAGTCCGGTACAATCGAATCCAGATGGAATATCAGGGGGCGGATTTAAATTCGTATGGCAGCGTTTATGTTCAGGGAATAAATTATCTTTATGAATTTTCCTGCGGCCCGCTGTCCGGCTGGATGTATAAGGTTAACGGCGTATTTCCCAATTATGGATGCTCGAAATATGAGTTGGGAGACGGCGATGTGATTTCATGGGTGTATACATGCGACCTGGGTCGCGATGTAGGTTGTGAGTGGCTGGATGGACAGCCTTAACGATGTGTCTAGGAGGAAACAGTGAGGGCTTTTTCAAACGTTCATCCCATTGTATTGATAATCTTCTTTTTATCGGTGCTGCTGATATCAATGTTTACGTGGCATCCGGTATTGTTGCTGAGCGCTTTAGCTAGTGGAATATGTTTTACCATTCTTTTGGAGCGGGGACACAATTTAGGCAGGAATATCGCTTTTTATCTGCCTATGTTTATACTAATAGCAGTGACAAACCCATTGTTTTCACATAATGGCGAAACACCGCTCTTTTTCATGAATGGGAACGCGGTAACCTGGGAGGCGATAGTATATGGCATTTCTATTGCGATTATGCTTGTAGCTGTTATGCTTTGGTGCAAATGCTATACGATTATAATGACAAGCGACAAGTTCCTGTACCTGTTTGGAAGCATAATACCACACATAGCGTTGATACTGTCCATATCGATACGGTTTATACCACAGTTTAAAGATCAAATAAAGCGTGTAAGTTATGCACAGAAGGCTATGGGTCTGTATACAAGCGACAGCTATTTGGATAAGTTGGGAAGCGCGTTCAGGGTTTTCTCGGTTATGATAACATGGTCGCTGGAAAGCGCGGTAGAAACGGGCAACTGCATGAAAGCGCGTGGCTATGGATTAAAGGGAAGGACGCACTTTTCGCTGTTTCGGTTCAGAAAAGAAGATGGAATTCTATTAACATACTGTATCGTCTGCATAGGGATCGCTTTGTTAGGCGTGGCGTTTAAGAGTATACCCTTTTACTTTTACCCGAGAATAAGCGGGTTAACCTATACGCTGCCTGCTATTCTTACATATTCCTCATTTTTTGCACTAGCGTTTATGCCGTGTGTATACGAGCTTAAGGAGAACCTGAAGTGGAAATATTACGTATCGAAAATTTGAGTTTTATCTACCCAAACAGCGATAAAAAGGCGCTTGATGATATATCTTTTTCCGTCAACGAGGGCGATTTTATTGTCGTATGCGGCCGGTCAGGCTGCGGCAAAACTACCCTGCTGAAAGCTATAAAAAGGGAGATGACCCCACATGGCGCTATGGATGGGCGGATATTCTATAACGGGGTGCCGCTTGAAAAACTCGACGCGCGTACCACGGCAAAGGATATTGGTTATGTGGTTCAAAAACCGGAGGGCCAGATCATAACGGACAAGGTTTGGCATGAGCTTGCGTTTGGCTTGGAAAGCCTGGGGTTGTCGACCCAGGCAATACGAAGGCGGGCGGGGGAAATGGCTAACTATTTCGGTATTCATCACTGGTTCAGGGAGGATACCAAAACGCTTTCAGGCGGACAAAAGCAAATACTGAACCTAGCGTCGATTATGGCCATGCAGCCGCAAATACTGCTATTGGACGAACCCACGTCTCAGCTTGACCCTATTGCGGCGTCGGAGTTTATAAGTACCCTGTATAAACTTAACAGAGAGCTTGGACTTACAATAATTATTGTAGAGCACCGCCTGGAGGAGGTTTTCCCCATAGCTGACAAGGTAATGGTTATGGATGAATCCAGGATAGCGGTGTTAGCTCCCCCGCGTTCAGTATGGAGGGACCTTACCTATATCAATGAAGATCATCCAATGCTTGAGGCGATGCCAAGCGCTGTACGTATATTTAGCAAACTGTGCAGGCATGGAGCGGATGTCGAATGCCCATTAACGGTTAAAGAAGGACGTCAGTTTATAAATAATAATTACAATGAAAAAACAACAGAAAAGCCAATGCAGCTAACAGAAAAAAAGGATGAGGTTATTTCACTGAAAAATGTGTGGTTTAGGTATGAAAGGGATCTGCCCGACATATTGCGCGGAGTTTCATTAAAGCTATTTGAAGGGGAGATCTATTGCCTGTTGGGGGGCAATGGAACGGGAAAGACTACCACCTTGAACGTTGCGTCCGGACTTATGAAAGCTTATAGGGGGAAAGTTGAAATAAGGGGCAAGGCAATACAGAAATATAGTAAAAAGGAGCTATACAGAAGCAATATCGCCCTGCTTCCCCAAGATCCCCAAACTATTTTTCTCAAGAGCACCGTATCGGAGGACTATGAGGAAATAACCAAAACTTTGGGGTTTGATAGGCAAAAAGCCAAATCCATGATTGAGGATGTAGCGGAAAAATTAGATATTGCGCATCTTATGGCCAAGCATCCGTATGATCTGAGCGGCGGCGAACAGCAAAAGTGCGCCTTAGGGAAGCTGCTGCTGCTTCAACCCAGGATCTTAATGCTGGATGAGCCGACCAAGGGATTGGACCCGTTTACTAAGAATGCGTTAATATCCATCTTAAAAGAGCTTAAGGGCCAGGGACTAACCATGTTTTTGGTTACCCACGACGTGGAGTTTGCATGCAAAATAGCGGATAGGTGCGCGCTGTTTTTTGATGGGGAAGTGATATCCGAGGATGTTCCAAGTTTATTCTTTGCGCAAAACAACTTCTATACCACTGCTGCTAACCGAATGGTCAGACGCAGGTTTCCATATGCCGTAACGGTTGAGGACGTAATAGAACAATGCATGGACCAAAAAATAAAAAAGAGGACATATGAAAAGAACCTTTAAATATTTTATTATTTTTCTTATAATTCCGATTGTGTTAGCTGTTGGCGTTGTACTATTCCACGACAGGCAATATGCCTTGATATCACTGGCAATCGCTTTGCTTTCATGCTTATTGTTTTTTTTCAGATTTGAGCAAAAAAAGCATAATAGCAGAGAATTGATCGCAATCGCGGCTATGGTTGCGCTATCCTCAGCCGGACGATTTATCTTTGCTATGGTTCCAGGGTTTAAACCGGTTACGGCAATAGTTGTGATATCAGCTATATATTTTGGTGCAGAATCAGGGTTTTTGGTTGGTTCGCTGTCTGCTGTTATTTCAAATATATATTTTGGGCAGGGACCATGGACCCCCTTTCAGATGTTCTCTTGGGGTATTATAGGATTTATAGCAGGCCTTCTGTCCGGATATCTTAAAAAGAGCAGGGCGCTTACGGCTGCTTATGGAGCGATATCTGGGATATTGTTTTCCTTAATTATGGATATATGGACGGTAATATGGTGGGATGGCGGATTTAATTCAAGCAGGTATTTGGGAGCAATAATAAGCTCAGTCCCATTTATGGCAATTTACGTTGTTTCAAATGCCATTTTTATATTGGTATTATATAAACCAATAGGTAGCAAACTTGATAGGCTAAAAATAAAGTATGGAATTGGGGAATAGCCGGAATGGGGGCCATTAGCCCCCATTCCGTTAAGCGCCTGTTTTTCTAGAAGGTTACATCTTTCCATCATTAAAATGGAGCGTCATGAACGGGTCCGCCCGAGCATGGTATAGATACTATTTTATATTCAACTCCACAGTCAAGGCAGATATATCCATATCTATGCATATTTTTTATGTGCCCATAATCATTCAAAAAGCCGGGCCGATGGCTACACCCCTTTTCAGTTATGCCGCTGGTAAGTATGGGTACACAAACGCATAATAACATCGCAACGATCAGTGTAACGCTAAATATCCTTTTCATATTGACCTCCTTATTTTCTTAATAGTTAAGTAGTAGAACACAAATGGGCATCAAATTGGGACTACCATGCGCATCAGCTTAATCATCACTTTTATTGCAACCTGGTGATGATTATTATGAATACATAAATGTATATTAATATAATACACATTAATCCAAAAGTTGTCAATTAAAAATACTCACTTATTATGTCGAAATTACCAAAGATTTAAGGACAAATAGGATATAGATTAACAAATATATACAGCATAATTTGCTGGGTAATAACAGAGGTATAGCTTGACTCAAAT
>CAYSKA010000049.1:0-9961 GCA_964431505.1 uncultured Oscillospiraceae bacterium | reverse complement strand
CAAGCCGGGTTCTGCCGCCGTCAAAGGCGCACAAATTCTGCTGGTTTAATGGAGACCCGGCCGGATACGATGAGGCGGTAAGAGGGTGCAAGGTGGTTGCGGCGGAGGGATTCGGGATCTTTGCTGAAATAGCCTTTGATAATGGTTTTCGGCTATGCTTTAATGACGGCGTTAACGTCAGGCTTATACCGGCCTTAGAGGCCCCTAGGGATTACCAGCTTTTAATGGAATTTGAAGACGGCAGGGCGCTGGTGTTTACCGTTAAAATGTATGGGGGAATCATTTTGCATAACGAAAACTACGATAATGGGTATTACCTTAAGAGCAGGCAAGCAACCTCTCCGTTTTCAGAGCAGTTTAAGGAGCGCTTTTACAGGCTGCTTGACGAAAGCAAACCCAATCTTAGCCTCAAGGCATTCCTTGCTACTGAACAGCGGTTTCCTGGAATTGGCAACGGGGTATTGCAGGACATTCTTTTCGAGGCCGGTATTCACCCTAAGCGTAAAATAAGTACGCTTAGGGATTTGGAAAGGGACAATTTGCTCCGTTGCATTAGGGATGTCCTGCACGATATGATTATTCATGGAGGCCGCGATACCGAAAAGGACATATATGGACGTAAGGGCGGGTATAAGGTATGCATGTCAAGGAATAACCTTGCTTTGGGCTGCCCAAAATGTGGCGGGCAAATAACAAAGGAAGCGTATATGGGAGGTTCCATCTATTACTGTCCCAGCTGTCAGCCGATTGGCAAGCAGTAAAAGGCATGGGGTCCTTTTAAGGGATATTTAAAGGGCGTTATAGAGGGGGACGGCTTATTGTACTTTTTAGCTTTAGCCAAAAACCCAAAGAGGAGCCGCCCAAGGAGAATAAAACCGTGAGGAGGTTTAAACCTGTGAAGCGAGTAAGGATTACGGTGCTTAAAACTACTTTGGATGAAGAGCTTGCACACGAATATGGAGTGCATGGCCTAACAGCCTGCCCCATGCTTAAAGCGGGACAGGTTTTTTATGCGGACTATGCTAAACCGGATGGTTTGTGCGATGAAGCGTGGAAGGCAATATATCAGTATGTTTTTGCGCTTGCGCATGGGGCTGGGAACGGCGTTTTTTACTATGGGGACTGGATAAGAAAGCCGGGCGTAGCCATATGCAGCTGCAATGACGGCCTTAGGCCAGTAATTTTCAAGCTGGAAGCTACGGACAAGGAGGCGCGCATCGGTTATAAGCCCATGCGGTGAGTCAGCGCGTTTTCAATGTCTTAAGGTGCTTTTAAGGGCGTGAGAAGGGTATACTCTTGTTTAGGGTGGGATTTTCAGACTGGAGCGATAATTCTAAACCCATGCAAAAGTAAGGAAGGGAGCGTAAGTCGATGGCGGAAAGAATAGCGGTTGTAACCGGGGCAAGCAGCGGCTTTGGCAGGGAATTCACAAGGCTGCTGTCAGCGGACGGAGAGGTCGACGGGGTTTGGGCTATAGCCCGTAATCAGGCTAAGCTCGATCAACTGAAAGCCGATTTTGGTGAAAAGGTAAAAACCTTTTCAATAGACCTTTCCGACACCAAGGCTATCCTTGGCTTTAAGGAGGTTTTAGACAAGGAGAATCCAGAAATTGCGTATCTGATCAACAATGCGGGCTTTGCCAAGCTGTGCGCATATTCGGATATAAGCGTTCAGGAGTCGGTCAATATGATCGACTTAAACTGCGCAGGAGTGGTGGCAATGGGACTGGTTTGCATCCCATATATGATAAGAGGAAGCAAAATGCTCAACGTTGCTTCACAGTCAGCATTTCAGCCGCTGCCGTATTTGAATATATACGGCGCGACAAAGGCGTTTATCCGCAATTATTCAAGAGCACTCAACATTGAGCTTAAGGAAAGGGGAATAACCGTAACCGCAGTATGCCCAGGCTGGATGGATACAGACCTGTTTGACCGTGCAAGGGTGGAGGCTGAAAAGGCGCCGAAAAAATTTATAGGAATGGTAACTCCGGGCAAGGTAGCAAAGAAGGCCCTGACCGACGCGAGAAGGGGAAGGGATATATCCGTCTATGGGGCTTACGTGAAGTTCTGTCACGTTATGGCAAAGTTTCTGCCACAAAGGCTTATGATGAAAATTTGGCTGATTCAGCAGGGCATGTAGAGAGATTACATAAGTATTATATGACGTAATTGAAAACTGATTCTATAAACGAAGACACGGAGACGAGCGACATGAAATTAGAACGTATGAGCAACTTTTTTGCAAGGCGGATTGATACCTATGACGAGCATATGGTCAATAATGTGCAAGGGTGCAAAAACGGATATATTAAGCTTGCTGAGCTGATTCCGGACACAGCAAGGAAATTGCTGGATTTGGGCTGCGGTACAGGGCTGGAGCTGGAAAGAATATTCCAAAGGTTTCCCGATATCTCGGTAACGGGCATTGACCTGTCCAGGGAGATGCTCAAAAAATTGAGGGAAAAATACCCTGACAAGGACATTTTTCTGATTGAGGGCAGTTACCTTGGCAGGGATTTTGGCCATAGGCGGTATGATACGGCAATTTCCTTTGAAACCATGCATCATATGACACATGGCGAAAAGGTTTCAGTGTACGAAGCGGTATGGAATGCGCTTACGCCCGGGGGGCTGTACATAGAGTGCGACTACATGGTGTTGACACAGGCTGAGGAGGATGCGCTATATGTGGAAAATGCAGGGCTTCGCGCAAAACAGAATATTCCGGATGGCGAATATTATCACTTTGACACCCCCTGTACGGTGGACAATCAGCTTATGCTTTTAAAAAAGGCAGGGTTTTATAGGGTTGATCATATTTGGAGAGAGGGAAGCACCAACATAATAGTGGCCAAAAAGTAGCGGTGCGGGCCATTATATACGGGCCCTATAAGGCCTATCTATTTTGCCGGATTTTATAAACTTGATTTGTTTTAAGAGAGCGGCCCCTATGTTAAACGCACGCCATAGGTTTCCATCGTATATGGCCCGATTGCTTGATTATAAAACGCTTATAATGCGTATCCGTGGTTCCCAATGCATAAGCTAAGGTTATGCCAGCCCATTTAGGACAGATTTGCATTAGTGTCCAAAAATGTAATAAACGGTACTATGCGGGAGAATTTTCGACGTTCCGGTTTTTTGTCCAATAAGTCCCGCCGTATTAGCTGTTATAATAGACCTATTCGAGATTTAAGGAGGAAAATATCGTTGCAATATCACAGCGAAGACAAGTATGATATATTAAAGGGATTTGATACCAATCCGGAAGCCGGCCTTACAGGGGATCAGGTTCAACAAAGGCTGGCTGAGCACGGGGAAAACAAGCTGAAGGAGAAAAAGAAAAAGACAACCCTGCAGCGTTTTTTTGACCAGTTTAAGGACGTAATGATCCTCATCCTAATTGCGGCGGCGGTTGTTTCCTTTGTTATCGCCTGCACAACGGGCGGAGACGGTCACGAATTCTTTGAACCTGTCCTTATCCTGCTTATCGTCATTTTAAATGCCGTAATGGGCGTATTACAGGAGAGTAAGGCTGAGAAGGCTCTTGACGCATTGAAAAACATGTCAGCGCCTCACGCCAGGGTTATACGCGACGGCAGGGAACAGCTGATCTCGGCTTCACAGCTTGTGCCCGGGGATATTATACGGCTGGAGGCGGGCGATTTTATACCTGCGGATGCGCGGCTAATCCGAAGCGCGGGGCTTAAATCCGAGGAATCCGCCCTTACCGGCGAGTCGGTGCCGTCGGAGAAGAGCGCTGAGGCCATTGTGGATGAGAAGGCGCCCTTGGGAGACAGGGACAACATGGTGTTTTCAGGATGCAGCGTTACCTACGGAACGAGTACCGCCGTTGTTACGGGTACGGGCATGAACACCGAAATGGGCAGGATAGCCGATATGCTTAGCGGGGAGGCTGATATGCAGACCCCATTACAGAAAAAGCTGGCTAATCTAGGAAAGTATCTTGGCATTGTGGCGCTGGCCGCCTGTGGCATAATTTTTATCATAGGACTTACAAACGGCGTTCCAGCGCTCGATATCTTTATGACTTCGGTATCGCTGGCGGTTTCCGCAATTCCAGAGGGACTTCCGGCAATAGTGACCATAGTGCTGTCCATTGGCGTTCAGCGTATGGTAAAGAAAAACGCTATAATCCGGCGCCTGCCGGCTGTTGAAACCTTGGGAAGCGCGTCCATAATATGCTCGGATAAGACCGGAACGCTCACCCAGAACCGCATGACGCTGGTAAAAGCCTATGTCGACGGCGCAGAAGGCGCTGAGGACATAAGCTTTGAAAATACTGAAGGCGTCAGAGAGCTTCTTAAGCTTGCTACCCTGTGCTGCGACGGCTCCGTAGCAATAAATGAGGGCGGCGAGCAGCATATAGGCGACCCCACTGAAACTGCAATCGTGCTTGCGGCGCATAGGAATGGGATGCCCAAGGAAGACCTTGAAAAAAGCTTCCCGCGCCTTGCGGAAATACCGTTTGATTCCGACCGCAAGCTGATGACCACGGTAAACCTCATCAATGGCAGGAACATTGTAATCGTGAAGGGCGCTTTTGATATGATGGCTAACCGCTGCGTCAGAGGCGATTTGGAAGCCGCGCGCCGCATGAACGAGCTTATGAGCGCGGACGCCCTGCGCGTGCTTGCTGTAGCATATAAAGAAATTAAAAGCGCGCCCGAGGAACCGGTGCCGGACGAGCTTGAAAATGGCCTTAGCCTGGTTGGCCTTGTCGGCATGATCGACCCGCCGCGTCCGGAAGCCAAGGAAGCTGTGGCTACCTGCCGCAGGGCCGGAATCAAGCCGGTAATGATCACGGGCGACCATGTGGCGACAGCGTCTGCGATTGCCAAGGAGCTGGGAATACTGTTGGAGGGCGACAGGGCTATCACAGGCGCTGAACTGGACGCAATGGACGACCTTGAGCTTGCTTGCGAAGTTGAGCATATATCTGTATATGCCCGCGTATCTCCCGAAAACAAGATACGAATAGTCAAGGCGTGGCAAAAAAAGGGCCAGGTAGTATCAATGACAGGCGATGGAGTAAACGACGCTCCGGCGCTTAAGGCAGCTGACATAGGCTGTGCTATGGGCATAACCGGAACCGACGTTGCAAAGGGCGCTGCGGATATGACCCTTACCGACGATAATTTTGCCACAATAGTGGAAGCGGTGAGCGAGGGGCGCGGCATATACGCCAATATCAAAAAGGTAGTTGGATTTCTGCTGGGAACAAACATTGGCGAGGTTATTGCTGTATTCGCTTCAATGCTTCTGTGGCAGAAGTCTCCTCTATTGTCAATGCAGCTTTTGTGGATAAACCTGGTAACGGATAGCCTGCCTGCTATAGCGCTTGGTATGGAACCGGTTGAGCTTGATATAATGGAGAGAAGGCCTAAACCTAAGGACGAGGGAATATTCGCAAACGGCCTAGGGGTTCGTGTAGTGCTCCAGGGACTCATGTTTGCGATACTAACGCTCATAGGCTTCAGAGTAGGCGAAAATGTTACAGGAACGCTTGCGGGAGGACAAACGCTGGCCTTTATGATCCTGTCGGTATCCCAGGTGATACAGGCGTTTAACATGCGCTCCGAGCATTCGCTGTTTAAAATCGGTGTGTTTACCAACCGTAAGCTTAATCTGGCCTCCCTGGTTTCATTGGCAATGGTGGCGTTGGTAATGTTTACGCCATTATCCATAGTGTTTGGGTTGGAGTCGCTGCCCCTGAAGCTCTATTTGCTGGGCATGGGCCTTGCGCTTGTACCAGTGCTCATTATGGAGCTTTCCAAAGCCGCTGGGCTTATAAAGCATAGAAATTAAACGGTTAATCCATTTAATAAGCGGCGCCGGTCATCACGGCGCCGCTTTTGTGTCTATTCAGCTCTACTTATGCTCAGGCAAAATCCGGTGGACCTGAGCAAAGCATGAACCCATACGTTATGCGTGTGATAAAAGGGGAAGCATCACCTTTTCCCGAGCGAATATGTTTTCCTTGCCTGACAGGACGAACAGCGCGTCGTCGCCATCAGCAGGTTTTACGAAACAGCCGGCTTTATCCTTAGGGGTAAAGCCAAAGGCTACAGTATCCGTTTTTGGTCCGGCCGTTTGCGCCAAAATATCATCAAAATCCTTTCCGTCACTGCAATATATATCAAAACATGTCATCACTCGGCCATCAAACTCCGCAATCACGACAGCGTCCGCTTCCTCAAGATAGTAAACGCAATCCCTCAAGAATGAAGAGCAATAGAACATCACAAGCCCGAAGTTCCCCGCCATGGGCAGTTGGGAAAACGGATTTGACTTGCTGTAATAATCCTCAAGGAGTGCTATATCGGTTGGACTTTCCATATTGAGTTTCCTAACGGCCGCCTGCCTGGGCACGGTGCTTTTGCTATAACGATACTCCTTTTCAGAAACGAACCCGAACTTGGGGTAAAAATTAAGCACTGTATTGTTTGCATACAGATAGATTAAATCGCACTTTTCCTTCCAGTCCTTGATGATCTCTTCTATAAGCAGGCGTGCCAGTCCCCTGTTTCTGTACGACGGCTTTGTCATAACCGTACCTACCTGAATATATAGCTTTGAAACCTCATTAAACCCGATTCGAATCGTATTTACAGACGCATTAGCCACGACCAATTCATTGTCAAGGATCGAATATGGAATATAGCTGTCGCTCCAATATCCGTCCCTATGCCATTGCTCAAAGTTTAACCCAAATATATCATTAGCAAGGGTAAAAAATCCCACCATCGTTTTATCATTATCCCTTACCCGCTTTTCAAGCTGCAGTTCCATATAAAACAACCCCCTGAGTTACATACTTACGTAATTGCCCCCATCGGCCCTCCGCCATAAATCCATTTGAAATCAATATAGGCTTATATGCGGTACTGCCGTACTGCTTTTCAAACTCGCAAGAGGCCGAACACAAAAGCTTTTCCATGGCCCTTCCAAACACGCGGGATTGTTAATCTTAAAGGCAGTCTGCGCCCATATACCGCCAAGGCTTAGGGTGATTCAGGCGTTGCTAACGTACCTCCCGCTCCCATCTATTACGAAGCCGCGGGCGTATTCCATGGTCAAAGGCCAAAACCCGCTTTTTTGTGCCCAATCTGCCGGAGTTCATCAGTCTGCCGGTGATATTTACGGACAGTGCAGCCTGCTAAGCAACCTCATAGTTGGCTTATCGTGCAGGCACATGGTAACGAAAGAACCGGCAAGCAGTTCAAAGATGACGTCGCAGCCCTTGGTATTCGAGGTTTTAAACAACATGCTGCTGGTTTTGGCTGTGCGCCGTTTAGTTGGGAAACCTTTTTTACGGATTTTTATATAGTGTAATCGATATATGCGGGGATAGCAAGTATTCGGACGCTTTGACAAGCCCGTACTTTTGCTATGGGGAAAGATGCATACATTATTATCCTATAAAGTATTTATTAACGCAATATCAGTCTAAACAGGGCAGAATGCGGCTATCAATTAATACCCCTGATTGCTGAAAACAGCTTGAGTTGCGCCCTGTGGGCCAAAGGCGGGTAAGCCTATCAGGTCATTGGAATAAATGTTATAAAGCAAGCTGGGACTGGCTAGATGCATTGCACGATAGTTTGCCTGAATCCGCTTCACTTTCCCGTACCATGGGCAATACTCCAGCTTAATTTTAAAAGTGGCAGAGCGCGGGCGGCTAATGGCTATTAACCCCCAGATAAGGCCGCCTAAAGCAATAAAGCCAGTGGTAATTTTAAAGCAAATACGGTTTGCCCGCTAAGTTTGAAATAAAAACCGGAATTGCAATGCCAGCTGTAATGATCGTAGATGCCTATGTATAAGTATAAAAACGTCCTCCTTTTGCTCCATTAAAACATAGATATGCAAAGCAGACTGCCTTGTAGCTGAAAACCAAAAGTAAGGGAGCGCTGCGAGTGCACCACAGTGCGCTCAAAGCCCTATTGCCTAAGGATAAGCGGCCTGCGGGACTGATTGCGTCTTTATTTTGTAGCAATGGTGATTTATAGGTGAATATTAGCACTCGGCACTTTACAGTGCTAATAAAAAGCTTTATAATATATATGTACCAAAGAGAGGCCCTCATTTATGGGCTGCTCGGCAGGCGCAGAATAAGTATAGAACTGAATGGAGGAATGACTTATGTTGCCCAGCATTTTTGGTGAAAACCTATTTGACGATTTCTTCGACGGGACCTTTGAAAGACGGTTTTTTGGAGACCATAGCCCGCTGTATGGCAAGCATGCAAAAAACCTTATGAAAACCGACGTAAAAGAGCTTAACGACGGTTACGACGTAGCGATAGACCTCCCTGGCTTCAAGAAGGAGGACCTAAAGGTTGACTGTAAGGATGGGTATCTAACCGTTAGCGCGGTAAAGCGGCTTGACAGGGATGAAAAGGATGCGCAGGGACGCTACATACGGCAGGAGCGCTACAGCGGCTCATGCTCACGCAGCTTCTATGTTGGCGATTTGAAACCAGAGGATATCAAGGCGAAGTACGAGGACGGCATTCTTCATCTGACCATGCCAAAGAACGAGCCAAAGGCGCTTCCAAGTAAAAACAGTATTGAAATAGAATGATCTCTGGGTTAGCGTGTTATTAAATTTAGCTGTAGTTCAAAATTAATGCCAAGCTCTAAAGCGATACCGCCCAATATTGGGCGGTATTTTTTATTTTAAATAGGGTTTAGCTATATCATTTTAGACGGAGAATGAATTTAGACGTTATATATCAGCTTCGGATACTTAAATCTGCCGCCTATGACAAAAAGCTGACCGGTTATAGTTAAACGATGGAAATTAAACCCCATCTTTTTTATACTGATTTCATAGCAAGGAGGTGATGTAATGCGGATTGAGGTCAAGATCGATGCGGCCTGCAGCGAACCAAAGGTCGTGATCGTTACCGACAAGATGACCGACGAGATCAATGATTTGATCAAAAGGCTGTCCGAAACCGCTCTGCATATTATTGTAGGCTTTTATGCCGATACGGCTGAACCGCTGGAACAATCACAGATATACCGTGTTTTTGCATCTGCAGGAAAGGTCTATGCTGTAACCGACGCAGGAGAATACCAGCTGCGGTTAAGATTATACGAGGTGGAGAGCAGGCTGGATAAGAGCAGCTTTGTGCGTATATCGAACTCGGAAATAATCAACCTGAGGAGGGTTAAGGGCTTTGATCTAAGCCTTTCGGGAACGATTTGCGTTCACCTGGCAAATGGGACGGTTACATACGTTTCCAGGCGCTATGTCTCAAGAATCAAACAAGTATTAGGAATATGAGGTGATGGGTATGAAAAAAAGGGCATTAGCCAGGTGTATTTTGGGCGCGCCAATGGGATTAGCGCTGAGCTATATGATAACGGTCGTCATCTCGCTAACGGTTAACGACGGTAATTATTATGCCGTGGTGCCTGAACTGATAACGGATTGCGGCAGTGAAATAGGCGCTGTGCTGTTACAGACGGTTTTATCGCTTATTTATGGCGCCGCATGGGCGGGCGCCTCGATAATTTGGGAGATAGACGAATGGAGCATATTAAAACAAACCGCGCTTCATCTGGGAGTATGCTCCGTTGCAACGTTTCCAATCGCATACTTTACCCGATGGATGAGCCATGACCTGAAAGGAATATTATTATATTTTGGACTCTTCCTCTGCATTTACGTTATAATATGGCTGATTCAGTATTCGGCGCTGAGAAGGCGGGTTAAACGGATTAATGAGGGAATAAACAATAGGCGGTAGCCGCCTGCTTATACAAAAGCCGCGGGGCCTGGGAAACATCCTTAACTTATAGATAGCCGGCGCAAGACACGCCGGTTTTTTATGCTAAGGAATGCTATGCTGGGAGGATTAATACTTGCTGCTGCAATGAATATAATTTCAGTTGGCATTTAATAAAAGCGCGGAATGATTCGGATGG
>CAYSKA010000048.1:0-10056 GCA_964431505.1 uncultured Oscillospiraceae bacterium | reverse complement strand
AAAGCTCAGGCAAAGCTCCGACATGCTCTACGAGGCAGCGCTGGACCTTGGCTGCACGCCGTTTTCAGCGCTTCGCAAGGTGGTAATTCCGGATATAATGCCAGGGATAGTATCGGGGTTCATACTTGCCTTTACGCTGAGCCTTGACGACTTCGTAATAAGCTACTTTGCCCAGCAGGGCCAGCAGAACCTGTCGATATACATCTATTCCATGGCCAGAAAGGGCATCAGTCCCAAGATAAACGCGCTGTCCACACTGATGTTTGCGGCTGTGCTCACGCTTTTGCTGATTGTCAACTTCAAATCCGTCAGGGAGGAGCGAAAGGCCGCTAAGGAGGCGGCCAAGCTTAAGGGATGAGACACCCCCCCATCAGGGGTTAATATATACCTAGTATACATAAACGGAGGATTTTTAGAGGGATGAAAAAGGGATTTTCACTTTTAATGGCAATGACGATGGTATTCATTCTTGCCATCGCCGTTATTCTGCCTGGGTGCAGTTCAAACGGTAAGGTCACGCTTAATGTCCTTAACTGGGGAGACTATATTGATGAGGAGCTTATAAAGCGCTTTGAGGAGGAGTCGGGCATAGACATCAACTATACGTTCATGGCAAACAACGAGGAGATGATCGTACAGCTCGAATCGCCCGACTGCATATACGACCTGTGCTTCCCGTCGGACTACATCATTGAGAAGCTTATAGCCAACAACATGCTCCACGAGCTCAACATGGATAACATACCAAACATAAAGAACATCGACAAGCGGTTTATGGACCTGTCCTTTGATCCGGACAATAAATACTCGGTTCCGTATATGTGGGGCACGGTGGGCATTCTTTACAACACCAAGATGGTGGACGATCCGGTGGACAGCTGGGACATACTTTGGGATGAAAAGTATTCCGGACAGATCCTTATGTATGACAGCATGCGCGATACAATCGGCGCAGCCCTGTTAAAGCTTGGATATGACATAAATACACGCGACGAGGCGCATATAGAGGCCGCCAAAAACGCCCTGATGGAGCAGAAATCGCTGGTTAGGGCATACCTTGGCGACACCATAAAGGGAACCATGATCAATAATGGCGGAGCGCTCGCCGTGGTATACTCGGGCGACGCGATGGCGTGCATGCTTGAAAACGAGGATCTCGCCTATGCGGTGCCCAAGGAGGGCAGCAACCTCTGGTTTGACAACATAATAATTCCAAAAACGTCGAAGCATGCCGAAGAGGCCGAGAAGTTCATCAACTTCCTGTGCCAGGCGGACGTAGCAAAGCAGAATACGGAATACATAGGCTACAGCACTCCGGTTAAGGCCGCGCTGGAGCTAATGGACGAGGAGTGGACCGGGGATGAAACATACAATCCGCCCCAGGACGTAATCGACCGGTGTGACGTATTCCACGATCTGGGCAATTTTGTAACGGTTTATAACGACGCCTGGATTCAGGTAACCTCCTATGACCCTAAGAAATAGGAAGGGTTAAAAACAAAGGGCGCGCTGTTAAATTGAAATAACAGCCGCCTTTTTGATATGATTTGCCGATGCTTAGAAGGGCCAAATTTAAAAGCTTTGGTTTTGTCAGCGTTAGACGTATATATGCATGGGAGGAAAGAACAGTGGGGTATACGGCTTTATTGGTTGTAGACGTTCAGACCGCGCTGATAGAAGCGGGGCCGTTTCGCGCGATGGAGACGGTTGGAAATATCCACAGCCTTATGGAGAGCGCGAGAGACAGCGGGGCTGAGATCATATATATAAGGCATGATTCGGGTAAGGCGGGCTTCACGGCAGGCTGTACGGGCCATGAGATTCATAAGGCGCTTGCGCCAAAGGGTGGAGAGCGCATATTTGACAAACGCTTCAACAGTGCGTTTCTAGACACGGGCCTGCACGGGCATCTGCGGAATAAGGGTATAAAAAACATTATCCTTACCGGCCTGCAGACCGAATACTGCATTGACGCCACATGCAAGGCCGCGTTTGAGAGGGGCTATATGGTATACGTGCCTAAATGGGCGCACACGACCTTTGACAACGGCCCGTTTTCAGCGGCGCAGCTCATAGCGTTTTATGAAGAGCGGATTTGGAACAACCGGTTTGCAAAGGTTCTTTCCCACGACGGACTCAAATCAATATTATATCCGTAAGCCTTAACACAGGGGTTCGGGCGCTCCAAACGCCCCCATCTCTGGCCAGGCGCGGTTTCTCTTTTATGATGTAAAACCGGCGCGTTGCCGCGGATTCATGCTGAACAATGGTCATAGCCATAATAGTTTATTGCAAGCCCGCAAGCGCTTAAATTGGCAAAGCACCTAGGCGCCAAACAGCGCATAGGAGGGCAAGACTGCCGCCAAATTTAACCCTTTTGTCGGCTCATAATGGCCTTATATTTTTTATTCGCATGAGGATATCAGCAAATCCATAGAGTCCATAAGCGCCCTGCCAAACGTTACGGCATCCGCCATATTTTTGGCGCAAGTGCCGATATAGATCTTAAGCTTAGGTTCGGTTCCAGAAGGCCTTACGCATATCCAGGCACCGCCATCCAGGTTGAGCCTGATCATGTTCATGCGCTGCATATCGATTTTCAGCGTTTCGCCTGATATAAAGTCGGTGCTTGCCAGGCTTTCAAAATCATCGGCCGACAGCACCCGCGCCGAAGCCACGGAATGGGGCGGATTATCCCTGAGCATGCCCATCACCCTTGAGATACGTTCCATTCCCGCCTTGCCGTCCCAGGTGTAGGACTTGACCGTCTCCTCATAAAAGCCGTATTCGTTGAAGATATCCTCAAGCACGCCGTACAGCGTTTTTCCCTGGAGGTGGTAATACACGCAGGCTTCTGAGATGAGCATTGCCGCGCATATCGCGTCCTTATCCCGCGCGAACCCTCCGGCCAGGAACCCGTAGCTCTCCTCAAAACCAAACAGGAAGTCGTATTCGCCCGTTTTGTCGCATTCGTCTATTATCTCGGATATGAATCTAAAACCGGTCGGCACTGACTTAATGGCTGCGCCATAGCGGCCGCATATCGCGTCGGCCAGGCCGGTGCTCACGATGGATTTAACAACGAGCGCGTTTTTTTGGAGCTGCCCCCTTTCGCTTAGCGACGACAGGATATAGTTTATAAGAATACAGCCTATACGGTTGCCGGTAAGCAGAGTATATCCGTCATCTACAGGCACGGCCACTCCAAGCCGGTCGGAATCAGGATCGGTCGCCAGGATAACGTCGGCGCCTACTCGATCCGCGAGCTTGAACGCCAGGTCAAACGCGCCCCTGTCCTCCGGATTTGGCACCTTCACCGTAGGAAAATCCGGGTCAGGGAGCCGCTGCTGTTCAACAACGCTTAGGCCAGTGATGCCAACCCTGTTTAAAAGCCCTGTCACCGGAACGTAGCCCGCGCCGTGCAGGGGCGTATATACCACCCTGATGGAGTCGCCCTTATCCTCTAAAAGCTCGGGGTGCATGAGCAGGGTCCGCGTTTTACCGTAGTAGGCTTCGTCCTCATCCTCGCCGATAGATGTTATCAGCGTTTCGTCATATTGGCTTGGGGCATCGAAGTATCCAAACCCCTCTATTTTCAGCGTTACCTCCTCAGCCTGCTGTGGCCCCATCTGGCCGCCGGTTTCCCAGTATACCTTGTAGCCGTTGTACTGGGGGGGATTATGGCTTGCTGTGATCATTATTCCGGCAATGCATTTAAGCTCCCTCAGCGTAAACGACAGCTGGGGGACCGTATGCAGGGTGTCGAATATATATACGCGGATGCCGTATTGAGAAAGCGTTCTTGCGCTTTCCCACGCAAACTCTTTAGAAAACCTTCGGGAGTCATAGGCTATGCATACCCCGCGCTCTTTAGCGCCGTCAAAGCCCAGGAGGTATGCGGCCAGCCCGCGCGTGGCGCGCCGCACGACGTATTCGTTCATCCGGTTCGTGCCCGCGCCCAATATGCCGCGCAGGCCGGCCGTGCCAAACTCCAGCTCCCTGTAAAACCTCTCCTCAATGGCCGCTTCGTCCCCTTCTATACCTTCAAGCTCCTTTCTTAACGCGCTGCCTTCGGGAAGAGCTGAAAGCCATTCGTCGTAACTGTTTTCATACATCGTTTTATGTACCTCCATTATTATTCATAGTTAAGTCCCGTACCAGTTTCTGTCGGTACCGGACGGCGTTTTCAGACTGGTTTTTGTCCTGAAATTAAGGTTACCCTCACTTAGTATACCCTTCCAGCATTATACTGTACAGATATTCAAATATGAGTACTGGTTTTTTTGCTGATGTTGAAGTATAATGCATCAGACAATGAGGTAATTTTGGTTGGAGGATCATCGCCTTGCGAACAAAAAAGGGGATTCGTCCCGTTGCAATACTGCCCTTGGGCTTTTTGGGGCTGATTTTAGTGGGTACGGTGCTGCTTTCACTGCCAATCGCCACGGTTGACAGGACGTCAATCGGGGTGTTTGACGCCTGGTTTACGGCTACGTCCGCGTCATGCATAACCGGATTGATAGTTACAGACACATCCGCAACATTTTCAATGTTTGGCCAGGTTGTCATAATCATGCTTATTCAGTTCGGCGGCCTTGGATTCATGACAATGGCCACGCTGTTGTTTTTGTCGATAAGAAAGCGCATATCCCTTAAGGAAAGGCTTACTATAGCTGAATCCCTGGGTGAAAACAAGCTTTCCGGAATAGTGCGCCTGGGACGCAACGCGGCTATCATAACATTTGGCTGCGAGCTCATAGGGGCCGCGCTTTTATCCATACGCTTTATTCCAATGCTGGGATGGTCAAAGGGGATATGGTACTCAGTGTTTCACAGCATATCCGCCTTCTGCAACGCCGGCTTTGACCTGATGGGAAGGGTAACGGGCGAATACAGCTCGTTTACCGCCCTGCACGGCGATCTTTTGGTAAACCTCACCCTTATCGGCCTTATCGTTGTAGGCGGCTTAGGCTTTGCCGTAATTATGGACCTTGGCGCGTTCAGGCGCACGCGGCACCTGTCGCTTCATACCAAGCTTGTGCTGTTTACCACGCTCGTGCTGCTGTTTGCTGGGGCATTGCTTTTCTTTATCCTTGAATATGACAATACCGGCACAATGCAGGGCATGAGCGTTGGAGAAAAGGCGCTGGCCTCGCTGTTTCAGTCCGTAACATGCAGGACAGCGGGGTTTAACACGGTGGATCAGGCGGCCCTGACGGATTCGTCAAAGCTTTTGTCGTCGATTCTGATGTTTATCGGCGGCGCGCCTGCCGGAACGGCCGGAGGCATAAAGGTCACTACTGTGGCGCTGCTGGCGCTTACCCTCAGGTCGTTTTTAAGGGGGCATTCGGATATAAACGTATTCAGGCGCAGGGTTTCGCCCGCTCTGGTGCAGAGGTCGCTGTGCATATTCATAATTGGGATTCTCATGATGATGTCAGCGAGCATGATCGTATCATTTTCGCAGATAAGCAGCGGCTCAAGCTTCATAGACGTGTTCTTTGAGCTTGCTTCAGCAGTGGGCACTGTGGGCGTAAGCACGGGCGTAACAGCGGAGGCCACCGCGATGACAAGGGTAGTGCTTTGCCTGTTCATGTTCGCAGGCAGGGTCGGCCCGCTCACATTGGTGCTGTCGCTTAGCGGCAAATCCGACGATTCAACGCTTAGATACCCCGAGGGCAGCATAATGGTAGGCTAAGCGGTGTGAACGCGCAGTATTTGCGGATTGCCGGCTTTAGCTGCATTAGAAAGTCCGGCTGTCGGACTGACCCAAGGTTGAAATCCGATTCTTTGCTACATATGGCTACGAAAGTATTAGGATCAATCGCTCAGGCGCAAGATAAGCGCCGGATAGTTTTTACTAGTGAGGGGGCATGCTTCGGGCTTATATTTAATGCCCATTTATTCAAACCCTGCGGCGATACCGCCGCCATTGCCCGCACCCCCATGAGAAGGAAAGCCCGGCGTATCGCGCGGCATGGGCGTTAAGCTCTATAATGATGCCGTCCCAATCCCATCTGCATAGGGCTCGCTACCCCAACGCGGAAAACTGCTGTGGGCGGCGCTAAATGATCCCGCCGCCATTGCCTGCCTCCTCCCATGAGAAGGAAAGCCTGGCGTACCGCGCGGCTTTGGCGTTAAGCTCTATAGTGATGCTTCCCTGATCCCAGCCGGATAGGGATATGCTGCTCTCAGCCATCGAAAGCTCCTGCGAGCGGCTGCCCTGACGCAGCCGGACGATGATCTCCCCCTCGCCGTAGGTTATCTGATAATCCAGCACAGCCGATTCATAGATATTATTAAAGGAGGTGGACATATAACCGTTCATCGCGTCAAACGATATGTCCCAGCCGGTTTCAGTACGCCGCTCCACCAGGTTTACGGTTAGTGTTGCGCACGTAGTAGTACAGCCTGTAAGGCATATGATGATAACGACAAGGACGGCCCAAAACCTGATGAACCCATTTTTCTTCATATAGCTGCCTCCGTATTAGATAAATAATGTGATCATTACCTAGACGTTATCATAAATTCACAAGCAAAACAACATCACACGGCAGATTTCATGTTAGATTATTCTGTTCTAATTTTAAATTCGCCATTGTATTATAATTTTTATGCTATTGGTTGTATGTGCAGTCAATTTTAACCCTGTGAGTTCAAGAAACCCCTTTAGGGCAGATATAAGCCCTGTCTCAAGCTATTCAATTAATGCGCCATGCTTTTAAAAGCAGCTAAAAAATTTTATAACCGCGTTTTATACGAAACGCCGCATAGAACTCCTACGGTACGGCGCTTATCTGTGGAAAATAAAGCCAGCGGTACACCGCCGGCTTAGAGTGGTTTAAGTCCTCTGCTGGAGGAATGCTATTTCAGGTTTTCGGGATTCAGGCACTCAAGCTCAGGCAGCACAAACCGCCCGTCCCTGCGCACCAAAACGCCGTCGAAGTACATTTCGCCGCCGCCGTATCCGGGGGTTTGGATGCATACCAGATCCCAGTGGAGCGCTGATTTGTTCCCGTTGTCGCATTCGTCATAGCATGCGCCGGGGGTAAAGTGGAAGCTGCCCATTATCTTTTCATCGAACAGGGTGTTCTTCATGGGGTTGATTATGTACGGGTTTACGCCAATCGCAAACTCGCCGACGGATCTCGCGCCCTCGTCCATGTCAAACACATGGTTCACGCGCTCCGTGTCATTAGCCGTTGCGTTCACGATCCTGCCGTCTTTAAAGGTAAGGCAGATGTTTTCAAAGGTGAAGCCATCATGCACCGAAGGCGTGTTGTAGGTTATTACGCCGTTTATGCTGCCCTTTACCGGCGCTGTAAATATCTCGCCGTCGGGTATGTTGACCTTGCCGGCGCACTTTATGGCTGGAAGCCCTTTTATTGAGAAGGATATATCCGTGCCCCTGCCCACTATGCGCACCATGTCCGTGCGCTCCATAAGCTCCTTGAGCGGGGTCATGGCCCTGTCCATCTTCGAGTAGTCCATATTGCATACGTCAAAATAGAAATCCTCAAACGCTTCGGTGCTCATATCCGCCATCTGCGCCATGGCAGGCGTCGGGTAGCGGAGAACAACCCAGCGGGTCTTGGGCACGCGTATCTTCCCATGAACCTGCTCGCCATAGTACTGGGCGTACAGCGACAGCCTGTCGGCCGGAACGTCGGAAGCTTCCGAGTTATTAACAACTCCGGAGAACCCTATAAACACCTGCATCTTGCTCATCAGCAGCGCGTCGGCCTCAGCCCGTATTTTTAGCTGGTCTTCTGTATACCCCATGCCGAGTTCCCGTTCAACCGCCGAGTTCTGCAGCCATACGAACGGCCGCCCTCCCGCCTTGTACACCTCGCGCACGAGAGCCTTGACCAGCATATCGTTTCCGTTTCCAGAGCTTATAAGAACGTTTTCTCCGGGCTTGATCTCGGTAGAGAAGGTAACGAGTATGTTGGCGAGTTTCTCTATTCTACTGTCCATCATTGGGTTTATTCCTCCTTAGCTATTCAAGTGAGCTTATTCAGATTATAGACCGTTTTAGCTTTAGAATCAATACTTGCGCTTATAAAGGCGCAGGTTCAGCGCTTAGCAAAGTCCAGCGAAACCCGCGGCAGTGAAGGGTATTTTTACGCCACAATAACAGCGGGAGACCGCGTTAGCCCCGGCAGGCGTGAAGAATATGACTGCGCCAGAATATGCGTACCTATAGAACAAAAGGGCGTGCGGCAGCCGCTCAAACGTGCCTCCGTAGCCCTCTTTATATCCCGCCTTGCGCCAAGCTATTGTTTTTCATAATCAAGCACAAGCACCCTGTCCTCGCCAAGGCTTTCCCTGCTCAGCGTGGCCTCGCTTTGGTTAAGCCTGTGTATCTTGCAGTCCTTTGCAGTGCTTATAAACGGCGCAAGCTCGCCCAGGTCAACTTTGCAGTCAGGCGTTTTATAATGCATTGGGATAACAACGCTTGGCCTGAGCATATTGGCCATCTCAAGCGCCTGCAGGTAGTTTATCGTATAAACGCCGCCCACTGGAACGAGCAGAACGTCAATACCGCCGTTCATGCCTAGGCTCCCTTCGTCGGGCAGGTGGCCGATATCCCCAGCATGCAGGATGCGCATATCATCCATCTCAACGATATACATCATATTGGGCCCCCTCTTGCTGCCCTGGGTGTCGTCATGCCATGTCGGCACGCCCCTTATCAGCGTATCCTTAACGGGATATTCCCCAGGGCCGCGGATTATCACCGGATTGTCCGCAGCGGCCGGCACGTAGTTATGGTCATAGTGGTCGTGGCTGCAGGTGACAGCGTCCGCCTGTATAGGCCCAAGCGTATAGCCGGTGTCGGGAGAGCATGGATCCATCAGAATCCTGGTTCCCTGAGAGCTTGTGAGCACGAAGCATGAATGACCGTACCATTTAATTTCCATATTGAGACCTCCTTTATGGGAAATATAGATCCTAAACCTACCCGTCCTAAAATACGGACGCGCTCAGCGCCTGGCGCACTGGGCCGCCGCGCGGGCCAAAAGCCGGGCAGCGCACGCCGCCATATCCCCGGCTCCGCTGAGAAGCCGTTGCCGCGATTTTGGCTCAATACATGCGGCGAGTCCTGTAAGCGCCTTTGAAGCCCTTGCCGTCGCGGCTATCCTTTGGCGGGAGTTAAGCATTGGGTCGCATGCGGCGAAGGCGGTCCAAAGCGCCCTCAGCGCATGCTCCGGTATACCGCCATGGTTTCCCAGGCATTTATTCATCATAAGCATGCGGGCCAGGGCATAGCCCTCGCCATGGGTTATGTCGCCGCTCAGCGCGGGCAGTGGGGAAGAACTGTTTACAAGATCAATGAGGGCGTAATAAAACCCATGGGATAAACGAAAGTTAACGTGCCCTCCCGTTTCAAACGCTTGGCTTACCATGCGTGCCCCAATGATTTTAGGGCCGCCGTAAGAGGCCAGTTCTTCATTTATTCTGCCGCACAGATTTTGGGCAGATCCAAGGCGCAGTGCTGCAGGCGTGGATATTTCAGCGTTATACGCAAAAAAGTCAAAATCCGGAGTATCCGAACAATCCTCCAGCGCACCGTGAATAAGCAAAGCAAGCGCGCCGCGTATTCTATCGTGGAGCAGATAATCCGAACAGTATATTTCCTTATATTTTATCACATTAATACGCTCCAAATGCGGAAATATCATTATTTTTCCAACCTATTTTGTAAACATTTGTGAAACATCGCGCTTATTTATGCATTTACCTTGCCCATGCGCCCCAAAGGACCGGCTGCGCCGCAAGACCCGCGGCGAATGACAGCAGATTTGTAATAAATGCTGTCCACAGCGCCCTGCCGCGCGAAAATTTGCACAAGCTTCTCCATATATATGCCTCAACCGCAACCGCGGCCGGTTCCAGCAGTGCGACAGCGGGAACATAGGCGGCGGCGCCAAACGCGGATACAGAAGCAATCACCAATATGTTCAGCGCCGGATTGGTAATAAGGTTGCACAGTACGCTGAAATATACCATACGCCCGTTTTTAAACCATATGGCAGTCAAAAGCCCCTC
>CAYSKA010000047.1:0-10131 GCA_964431505.1 uncultured Oscillospiraceae bacterium | reverse complement strand
AAAAAATAAAAGTGCCGGCAGCTCCGGCACTTTTAATTAATTACCCGATACCCGCTATTCCATCCACAGGCAATGACATTACTATTGCCTTGCAATCGGTTTTAAGTCCAAATTTTTCGCTTATTGTTTTCATAATCACTGTACGTACATCGGCAGGGGTCAAGATTATAAGCAATTCTTTTTTATCCTGCAGGGAAATGCCTAAAAACCGCTTAAAGCCCTCCAATCTAACCCCACGGGCGTTTAATACTGTTCCCCCGGTCGCCCCGCTCGCTTTGGCTGCATCCATAACCTGTTCAGAATACCCCGGGTTCAAAGCCGTAACTATAAGATGGTATTTTACTTCCTCTTCCATTTTTTTCACTTCACTTTCTATTTCAGGGTTATCGTGTAAAAGCACGTCGGAGGTCAGTTTGTTTACTCCTGACAACGGCAGTATGAAGGCAATGCCTTTACCCGGCTTTTTCAGCTGCATCTTGTCCGAGATATCGGCCAGAATTTGAGGAATATGCGAGTATGGCGTCAGTGTGAGCAAAACATCCTTGTCAGTGCTGCCCAATCCAAGAAGGTCCATTATTTCAGAATTAGCCGTCCCATGGCCCAGGCACATAAGGCTTATGTGAAATAGCCTTTTATCGGCGATTTCGGCAATCCTCTCCCCCTTGCCCCTGTCAACTATTGTTATAAGAAGCTTTAAAGCGTCTTCATGGCAATTATACATTAACCATTACCTCCTCATAATCTATGATATCATCATCCGGTATATTGCTTGCAAGCTGTATGCGGGCCATCTTCCGTTTGCTGGCAAGCCCCATAATCTGTACCGTTATAAGGGGGGTCATGGCTACCATTGCTACGGCGCCGAACGCGTCGAGCAAAATATTGCCGCCAAGCGCCTCACACGCCCCCATAGCCAGCGGCAATATGAAGGCGGCTGTCATGGGTCCGCTAGTAACCCCGCCCGAGTCAAACGCTATTCCGACGAAAATATTGGGTACAATAAAGGATAGGATGATCGCAATCAGGTAACCAGGTATCAAAAACCAAAGTATTGAAATGGACGTAACCACCCTCAGCATTGCAATACCAACTGATATTGCAACGCCTATGGACAGGCTGCGCTGCATGGCCTTTGATGATACCGCTCCGTTTGATATCTCGGCGACCTGCTTGTTGAGAACATGTACGGCAGGCTCCGCCTTTACGATAAAGTAACCGATAACCATGCCAAGCGGTATCAAAATCCAGTTATAGTCAAGACTGCCAATAATGGTGCCCATATAATGGCCAGCCGGCATAAATCCGATGTTTACTCCCGTTAAAAACAGCACAAGTCCTATATAGGTATAAATCACGCCTACGCCAACGCGCTTCAACGGGCGTTTCTTAAACATGCCCGTAATAAGCTGGAAGATTGCGAACATGACCATAATGGGAAGCAACGCAAGCGCGACCTCTTTTAAGTACAGCGGAATCCCCGTTGTAAACGCCGCCGCAACGTCAGAGGTGGTCTCAACCAAAGGAACCGAAATAGCGGAGTATGAAGATCCGCTAGGCGTATAGAAAATTCCCAGAAGCATAATAGCCAGAATCGGCCCAATGCTGCATATGGAAACAAGACCAAAGCTATCATCCTGCGAATCCCTATCGCTTCTTACCGACGACATGCCTATGCCCAGCGCCATAATAAAGGGAACTGTAATCGGCCCTGTCGTGACGCCGCCGGAATCAAACGCTACAGCTAAAAACGACTTTGGAATAAATATTGAAAAGATGAAGGTAAATACATATAAAGCCAAGAGTATAAATTTTAAAGGTACTCGGAACAGTATCCTTAGCATTGCCATTACTAGAAATATACCTACGCCGGCAGCTACGGTTATTATTATCACTGCGTTTGGAATTGACGGAACCTGTGTAGCAAGAACCGATAGTTCTGGTTCAGCTATGGTTATTATAAATCCGATCAAAAAGCATACCGGAAGAATTATGCCCAGCTTGCCTATTTTAGTGATTTGTTCTCCGGCCCCCTCGCCAAAGGGCAGCATAGCCATATCAGCGCCTAATGTGAAAAATCCCATCCCTACTATCAACAGCGCTGCTCCAACCATAAACAACATAAGGGTCCCTATAGGCATCGGTGAAACGGTAATGCTCAATATAAGCACTATTACAGTTATAGGTAATACAGATGAGAGCGATTCTTTAATTTTTTCCTTTAAATTTTTGTTCATACATTCGCTCCTTTCATAAAAAATTCAATATCAGTCTTCCTCCACTTCATTTGAATGATGGTTAGCGCTGAGCGCCTGATATCATATTGGAATTACATAATGCATATATTTAGTATAATTTATATGCAAAAATTAGTCAATAAGCCGGTTAAGCATAAATAACTAACTATTTTTTGCCCTTTCCAATAATTTAAAAACGGTTTTTTCATCAGGTGTGACATAGACCGTTTTTTGGTCTGTGTATATTACCATCCCAGGCTTAGCTCCGGCAGGCTTTTTCACAAATTTTTTAAGGGTATAATCAACTGGTACGTTTTCGCCCGTTCTTGAACGGCTGTAATATGAGGCTAAGAGCGCAGCCTCAAATAATGTCTGCCTGGGCAGCTCGCCCGTATGCTGCGCCACAACATGGGACCCTGGAATATCCTTTACGTGGAACCACCAATCGTTGGGCCTAGCCACCTTTAGGGTAAGCATGTCGTTTTGGCGGTTATTTTTACCAACCATGAGTTCTATGCCGTCGGATGATACGAACCGCATTGGCTTTGAAACTGTGGATATAACCTTTCTTGACCTCTTTACCGATGATTTTCGGATATATCTAAGCGATACCATCTCCTGCCTTATCTCTTCGATATCGGCTTGCGTTTCACACTTGGCAAGATTATCAAGCTGACCTTCCAAATAAGCCAACTCGTATGATGTTTCCCTCATTTGCTCACAGCTCATCTCTCTGGCTCTCTGCCCCTTCCTATAGCGCTTATAATATAGCTGAGCGTTCTCGGATGGCGAAAGTTTAGGATCCAGCGTAATAATAGCTCTGCTTGGCGGGTCGCAGTAGTAATTCTCAGCAACAAACTCAGCCATGCCCTTGTTGATTCGGTAAAGGTTAGCCGTTACCAGTTCGCCGTTAAGCCTTATACGCTCGAGTTCATCCTCCGAAGGGCATTCCTCTGACAGTATGTTAAGCTTGCGTTCACAACGTGCGGTAGCGTTTTGTATCAGTTTTTGCAGCGACAAATAACGCTGTCTCAACCTGTCTGTGACGTCTCTATTGGAATACATGGCGTCCAACGCTTCCCATACGCTTGGGTACTCTATCGTATCCAAATGTGAAGGCGGAAATGGATAAACCGCTTTTACAGCGCCGCCAGTCCCGTAGATAGCTGATGGAGTAAACTTGCCCGCCATTACATCGGCATAAAAGCCGACCAGCCCAGAGCAAAGTTTGTCCTTCTCTGCATCTTCAAGCATTTCGCAGCGGTCTTTCCAAACGCCTATATAGTTTGAAAGCAGCTTTGCCATATCTGGCGATAGACCATAAAATGAACCGCTCAGCTTTTTATCCAGCCTGCCCTCCGCTTCCAGCGCAGCCGCAAAATCATTGTATGCAGCATGCCGCGGATCAAGCTTTTCCTGGGTTTCGGGGACGCTGTATATTACCCCTGGCAGTATTGGACGCACCGCTGACATGGAGAGGTCCACGCGCCTGATTGAATCAAGTATAACGTCCTTTTCATTGACCAGCATTATATTAGAATGCTTACCCATAACTTCACATATTAGCTTATAGACTGCCAAGTCGCCTAGATCATTGTATGTGGAAATGCGCAAAACAACAATTCTATCAAAATTCGGCTGGTCAACCGACAATATTCTTCCTCCGGCCAGATGTTTTCTCAACAGCATACAAAACATTGGAGGCTCGGCCGGATTTTCCGGCCGCTGGCCCGTAAGCTGAACACGGCTATTTTCCGCAGACGCAGACAGCAACAGCCTGTAAGCGGAGCCGTATGAACGCACGGTAATAATCAGCTCGTCCCTTCCTGGCTGTTGTATTTTATCTATCTTACCGTCAATAAGCAAAGCCAATTCGCTTACCGCAGCCGCCAAAGTCAATCCGTCCATTAAGCCCTCACGACAGTGTTTCTCAGCACGCCTATACCCTCTATTTCAACTTCCACCAGGTCGCCTTCCGCCATACTCCCTATTCCCTCCGGCGTACCGGTCGCAACTATATCTCCTGGAAGCAGTGTCATAACCTCGGTTATATAGCAGATCAGTTCATCAATGTTATATGTCATCATATCAGTCGTTGAATTCTGCCGCACCTCTTTGTTTAAACGCGTAGCAATGCTTAGGCGCGAAGCGTCCAGCTCGGTTTCAATATGCGGTCCGACCGGGCAAAACGTGTCAAACCCCTTGCCCCTCGTCCATTGGGGATCGCTTTTTTGTATATCCCTAGCTGTAACGTCGTTAAGGCATGTATACCCGAAGATGTATTCCTTGGCATGGCCAGGCTTTATGTTTCTGCATCTCCTGCCGATAACAACGCCCAGCTCGCCTTCATAGTCCAGCCTTTTGCTGATATTTGGATACACAATGAAGTCGTTTGGCCCAATAACGCTTGTGCTGGGCTTCAAAAACAGCAGCGGCTCTTTTGGCCTGCCCTCGCCCATCTCATCAGCATGCGCCGCATAATTCTTTCCGACAGCTACAATTTTTGACGGCTGACAGGGGGCAAGCAGCTTAACTGTATCCAGTTCATATTCCAGTCCCGTATAATCGATTTTATCAAATGGAATCCCTTTCAAACGAAGGACCCTATTTTCATCAATTACGCCATAGAAGCTCTCACTTCCTGCCATAACCCTGCATACTCGCATAGAACACCTCCATAATAAAATACATATATATGTATTTTATCATAAGCGGAAAGCTGCGTCCACAGGTTCAATGGTTGAAGCTGATACCTCATAGGCGGTTCTGGTCAGCAATTCGCCATTTGGCAATCTCTTTTGATATTCACGGCTTTGCAGTCTTCCACTTAATACCATTTCGTCTCCAACATTTAACGTTCCAGCATATCTTGCGTTTCTTCCCCAGGCTATGCACGGCAGATAATCGGATTTATTATACGCTCTGTTTACCGCTATTAATATATCTGCTATTTCCCGCTCAAAAGGCGTAGTTCTGTATATTACCGGTTTACATATGAATCCATTTAGGACAACCTCATTGCACGGCTTTATTTCCTCTACCCTCTCGGCATGCCTGGCAAATGCCGTTATTATCAGCCGGCTAACTCCATCGGACTGTTTATTGTAAGATCGAAGCTGACCATTTATGGATAGCCCGTCTCCGATATCAACCTTGGGAAGGAGCCTGTCAGAGATCGTTGCCGGCAGTATATCCTTCACTCCGCTAAGCCGTCCAACACAAAGCGTCAGCGTATAAAAAGCCTCACCATACAGGTGATGACTGTATTCAGGAACGCTTGCCACCGCTCCTTCGATGTGTATACGATTGTTTTCCATCATATGCGCATTCCTCTCCCCCATCGTATTGACCTTAAAGAATATTCCTAAAATCGTTTCCTTATGCAAACAGGGGCATATATGCCCCTGTTTTGTACAAATAATTATTGAATATATGGTTTAGGTTCTTCTGCGCGCCTCTACGATTACATCATCAAGCACCGTGAATATCATTGGCGTTCCTTTGCTGACCCTTGGCTCTATTGGTACATTATCGGTATTTATCGCAGTTTCTTCCCCATGCAGCTTTTTAATGGTAATATCATACGGATCTCTTACATAAAATGCCGCCGCCACTGCACTGCCGTTAGAATTATTGCGTTTGAAGTCAAATGTTTTCAAGCCCTTGCCATGCCTGTTTTGCAGATCGTAATCAAATATAAAGCTCCTCTTCATATAGCCCCTGTCGCTTATGATGAGAATCTCGCCTGCATCCTGTAGCTGACATGCAAAGATTACATAGTCATCCTGATCGAGTTTGATGCCCTTAACGCCTGCCGCAGCGCGTCCCATGGGAGCTACCGCGGATATGGGATAACGTATGCTCATGCCATTTCTTGTAATCATTATGATCGAATCCCCATTTTCGTGCTCTACGCCAAGCAGCGTGTCGCTATCCTTTAGCGTTATCGCCACAATGCGCTTCTGCTTTGTTTTAAACTCACAGGCTTTCGTTGCCTTTGCCATTCCATTTTTAGTATAGAAGAATATCAAGCCCTCCGTGTCTCCAACAAAGGCTGATACAACCCTTTCCCCATTTTCCATAGGTATTAGCGAGCCAAGGCTTACCGGACGCGAATTGGGCTTGGACTCAGGAATGTCCTCAATGCACAGCGACATACAATAGCCCGTATTGGTAAACAGCCTTATACGCTTGTCTGTATACGTATCAAAAACATACATGGGCTTTTCAGCAGCGGTCTGCTCGGCATTAAAGAACCGCCTTGGTATCCTTCTAAGCTTTTCATCCGGCAGCACCGATATCACAACGGGCTCTGGCGCCTTCAAGGCTTCAATGGGTATCTCAATGGTGGGCTGGTCGTCAAGCAGCTTTGTGCGCCGCGGTGCTGCAAACCTGCCCTTTATCTCAGTAAGCTCATCCCGTATAACTCCATTTAATTTTTTAGGTGAAGCCAAAATATAGCTAAGCTTTTCAATAAGCTTAGTTATCTCTTTGTACTCCTTTTGTATGGAAGTCATCTCCAGGTTCGTCAGCCTCTGAAGGCGAAGGTCAAGTATAGCCTGGGCCTGCGGTTCCGACAAATCAAACCTTTGCATCAGCGAATCCCTGGCAGCCTTTGGATTCTTAGACGCCCTGATGATGGCAATTACTTCATCAATATTATCAATGGCTATCATCAGTCCCCTGAGTATATGTTCGCGCTTTTTAGCGTTGTCAAGCTCATAGCTTGTTCGCCTTGTTACGACATCCCGTTGATGAAGTATATAATGATGTATCAGCTCTTTCAACCCTATCTGCCTGGGCTTTCCCTCAACGATTGCCACCATATTGACGCCAAACGTGGTTTGAAGATCCGAGTATTTAAAAAGATATTGCAGTATTCTTTCGGCGTCGGCTTCCCTTTTTACCTCTATTACCGCCCTCATGCCGGTCCTGTCCGACTCATCCCGTATATCCGATATTCCCGAAAACAATTCCTTTTTTGACTGGCTAAGCTTCAAAATATCCTCAAGCAAACGCGCCTTATTGGTCTGATAGGGCAGTTCGGTTATTACTATCAGCTTTCTGCCGTTTTTTTGCTCTTCAATGCTTGTCCTGGCGCGCAGGGTCAGCTTTCCTCTTCCTGTAGAATACGCGTCCCTTATCTCCTGCGAGCGCAGCAAAAATCCTCCGGTTGGAAAGTCGGGGCAAGGTATGTGGGCCATAAGCCCGTCAACTGTTATTTCCGGGTTGTCCAGCTGGGCTATCACTGCATCAATCGCTTCAACGAGGTTATGCGAAGGTATGTTGGTAGCCAATCCCACGGCGATTCCCGACGAGCCGTTTACAAGCAGGTTTGGATACCTGCCAGGAAGCACTTCCGGCTCCTTTAGGGTATCGTCGAAGTTAAGGCCAAACTTAACCGTATCCTTATCTATATCCCGCAGCAGCTCCATTGCAGCTTCAGTCATCCTGGCCTCTGTATACCTCATGGCCGCCGCGCTGTCCCCGTCTACCGAGCCAAAGTTGCCGTGACCGTTTACGAGCGGAGCGCTCATATTAAAGCCCTGTGCCATCCTGACCATAGCATCATAAACGGATGAATCGCCATGGGGATGATACTTGCCCAAACAATCGCCCACTATACGCGCGCTCTTCCTGAACGGCTTGTCCGGAGTCAAGCCAAGTTCCAGCATTGTATATAATATCCGGCGCTGCACTGGTTTCAGCCCGTCTTCTACCCGCGGCAATGCACGCTCCAAGATTACATGTTCCGCATATGGTATCATGGACGAGTGCATTACCTCCTCCATGCCTCGTAGAATTACCTTTTCTCCCTCTTTTTTGGGAATACTTTTCTTTTTATTAGCCATTGCTTACACCACTCTTCTCTATGCGCGCCTCGAATGAATCCTGCCTGTTAAAGTTCGCGTACTCTGTGATATACTCTTTTCTTGGAGCTACATCGTCTCCCATCAAAACAGTCACCATCCTCTCCACATCCGCGGCATCCTCAATGCTGACCCTGATAAGGGTTCGCCTGCCTGGGTCCATGGTTGTCTCCCACAGTTGCTCAGGGTTCATCTCTCCAAGGCCTTTATACCTTTGAAGCGTATACCCCCTCAGCCCTTTTGTAATGCCTGCAAGCTCATCGTCTGAATATGCATATTCTATATAAGTTCCCTTCTGGATCTTATACAGCGGGGGAAGGCCTATATAAACGTGGCCGTCTATTATAAGCTCCTTCATGTAGCGATAAAAAAAAGTGAGAAGTATTGCGCGTATATGGGCGCCGTCCTGGTCGGCGTCCGATAAAATTATCACCCTGTCGTACTTTAAGCCGCTTAGTGAAAAATCAGAGCCGACACCAGTGCCCATAGCCGTTATAATCGATCTGAATTCAGCATTTGCAAGCACCTGATCTATACGTTTCTTTTCAGCATTCAGCGGTTTTCCACGAAGAGGCAGTATGGCCTGAAACCTTCTGTCCCTTCCCTGCTTTGCGCTGCCGCCTGCCGAATCACCCTCAACGATGAATAACTCGTTCTCCAGTGGATTACGGCCTGTGCAGCTGGACAGCTTTCCTACCAGCGGCGCGTTTTCAAGCTTATTCTTTTCCCTTGCCATGCTCTTAGCCTTGCGGGCGGCCTCCTTAACCTTAGCGGCCTTTATCGCCTTATCAGCAATTCTATTTGGAACTTCGGCATTTTTCAAATCCTCAAAATAGTTTGTAAGGCCTTCAAGTATTATTGAGTCGACGACTGGTCTTGCCTCGGTGTTGCCAAGCCTCGTTTTCGTCTGCCCTTCAAACTGAATATTCTGCATCTTAACGGATAGAACGGCAACCATGCCTTCCCTGAAGTCGTCTCCTGAGAGCTGCTGGTCCTTTTCTTTAATCAGGTTAATCCTTTTGCAATAGTCGTTCATCGATTTTGTCAATGCGGATTTAAATCCGGATTCATGCGTTCCGCCTTCGGTAGTAGGAATATTGTTAACGTAGGAAAAAAGATTCTCAGCATAGCCGTCATTATGCTGCATTGCCATTTCCACGATAATCCCGTCTTTACTGCCGCATACGTAAATCGGATCATCGTATATCCGCGTTTTATCGGAATTAAGCTCTTTGACAAAATCCCTTATGCCGCCCTTGTAATGGAACTCTCGACTCCTGCTTTCTCCCTTTGACCTATTGTCCTCAAGGGTAAACGTAACCCCCCCATTTAAATACGCCAGCTCGCGCAAACGCTTTGATACCATATCAAAGTTTACTTCTATAGTATCAAAAACGTCTATATCCGGCAAAAAGGTTATCTTTGATCCCTTTTTGCGCGTACGCCCAAGCTCATTCAGAGGCGACGCCGGCTCTCCAGCCTTTATATTGCCTTCGTCATCAATATAGCTGCAAAATTCCTGCCGGTATGCCCTCCCATTATAGTAGACTTCAACTGTAAGATGTTTGGAAAGCGCGTTAACAACGCTGGCTCCAACTCCATGCAGGCCGCCGGAATAGGCGTAGCTGGCATCGCTGAATTTGCCTCCGGCGTGAAGCCGCGTAAACACCACCTCAACACCGGAGACACCAAGTTTTTCATGCGTACCTACGGGTATTCCCCTGCCGTTGTCCTCAACCGTTATGGACATATCCCTATTGAGGGTTACGCTTACGCGGTCCGCATATCCGTTAGCGGCTTCGTCAACCGCATTGTCAACTATCTCCCACAGCATATGATGCAGGCCGCGCTGGCCCGTGCTTCCTATATACATGCCCGGGCGGATACGAACTGCCTCAAGCCCCTCCATTACCTTTATATCATCTACTGTATAAGCCTTCATGTTTCTCCTTGCTAATAATAACTTGCAGCCGTTAATATACCCCTTTTTATCCAACTAAGACATTATAAGGCTAATAAGGTTTTAA
>CAYSKA010000046.1:0-10350 GCA_964431505.1 uncultured Oscillospiraceae bacterium | reverse complement strand
CTGACAACGCATTCTATACGGTGATGCTTACTGGCCTTCTCAGAAGCGTTTTAGATAATGCCGCGCGCATACTTCTGCCCGCTGTTGGCAAAGACGCAATTAAAATAGGAATCATGCCGGAGTTCAATAAAAACGCGTTCAGGATAAACATGGAAGGCATATTAATCATAAGTTTGCTTCAAATTATAGGTGTCTATTTTAAAAACAAAGTAAGGAAAGGCAGGCAAAGATATGCATCCCATTGAAAACATAATGCAAACGTCCATGACACAGATCAAGAACATGGTGGATGTTAACACCATTGTAGGCTCCCCAATAATGACCGAGGGGGAAACTATGGTTCTGCCGGTTTCAAAGGTCTCACTCGGCTTTTTGTCAGGCGGGGGCGAGTACGGGGCAAAATCCCCTGTAAAGCAAAGCGGTGCGTCCATGGATTCACAACAGGATGGAAGGTATCCTTTTGCCGGAACGGCAGTTGCGGGAATGTGCCTTACTCCGATGGCTTTTTTGACGGTAAACTCGGGCGACGTAAATGTGCTTCCGGTACACTATGAATGCACTGTTGACAGGGTGATTGAGAAGGTGCCTCAGCTCCTGTGCTCAATACGTTCAATGTTTAAGGAATGCTGCAATGACACAAACAAACAAAACGGCCAGCAAAGCAGTCAGGACAATGAGGCGGGTAACGAATAACATGCAAAAGCGCTGGATTGCAAGCATAATAGCTATAGCTTCGCTTGCCGTGCTGTTGTTGTCGCCGGCCTTGGTAATGGCGGAGAAGGCAGAGCCGTCGATAGGGGCTCAGGCTGCCATATTGATTGAGCAGAGCACTGGAAAGGTGCTCTTTGGGCAAAACGCCCATCAGAAGCTTCCGATGGCAAGCACAACCAAGATAATGACAGCCCTGATAGCTATTGAAAGAGGCAACCTTGACGATATTGTCACCACGGCGTCCGAGGCTTACGGCGTTGAAGGGTCGAGCATGTATATCCAGAAAAATGAGAAGCTCAGTCTGAAGGACCTGGTTTACGGGCTTATGCTCAACTCCGGAAATGACGCCGCAATAGCTATTGCGATACATATCGGAGGTTCTATAGAAGGATTCGCGGATTTGATGAACGAACGCGCTTTAAGCCTGGGATTGGCAAATACGCATTTTGTCACGCCAAATGGCCTCCATGATCCGGAGCACTATACAAGCGCGTTCGACCTAGCGGCAATAGCCAGAGAGGCTATGAATAATGAAACATTCAGGGAGATAGCAGCTACATCATATTACAGCGCGGAAACAGGCAATGTAAAGCGAACGCTGAAAAGTAAAAATAAGATACTATGGCAGTATGAGGGCGGAAATGGAATAAAAACAGGATATACCGAAGCCGCTGGAAAGTGTTTGGTATTTTCTGCAAAAAGGGCGGATATGGAGCTGATAGGCGTGGTGCTCAACTCCCCCGATATCTTTCCTGAATCAATGAATATGCTGGACTATGGGTTTGAGGCTTTTAGCATGGCGCGGATGGTAAAAGCCGGAGATCTGGTTGCCAGGGTCAAGGTTAACAAGGGTTCTAAAGGCTTGGTGGCCGTTACGGTAGGCAGGGATATAGTTGTGCCGGTAAAAATTGAGGAGGGGGCGCTGCTTAAAACAAGGGTTGTAATACCCCGGCAGCTCGATGCGCCGTTGGAAAAGGGCGTTGAGATAGGAACGCTGGAATTATGGGACGAAACCAGATTAGTAGCCTCGGAGCCCCTTGTGGCAATGGAGAATATAGACTCATGGGGGATAGAGGATTACTTTAATATGCTTTTAGGAGTCTTGACGGGAAGGCAGATTTGAGTTAATCTGCAAGCAGTACTAGAAACCGGAGGCTGCGGATGAGATTGCAGAAGTATATGGCCGACTCGGGTGTGGCGTCAAGACGAAGGTGTGAAGAGATGATTTCTCAAGGCAGGGTTAGCGTCAATGGCCGCGTTGCGGCCATTGGCATGTGCGTGGAACCTGACAAAGACAATGTCATGCTTGACGGATTCCCTTTATATATAGTTGAACAAAAGGTAACTATAATGTTTAACAAGCCCAGAGGGGTGGTATGCACGGCATGCGATCCGGAGGGCAGAAAAACCGTTATAGATGTCTTTAAAGATCTTCCATACAGGCTATATAATGTTGGCAGGTTGGATATTGATTCCGAAGGCTTGATATTGGTCACAAACGACGGCGGGCTGGCCAATGGCATAATGCATCCAAGCCGAATGCTAGACAAAACGTACAGGGTGGTCTGCAGCGGAATAATAAGCGATGGTGAGAGAAAAACGCTTGAGGAGGGCGTGCTGTTGGAAGATGGGATTACTTCTCCGGCGCACGTCGACGGAGTGAGGGAGCTTAATGAGGAAAGCACAGAACTCTACATCACCATTCATGAGGGGAGAAACCGTCAGGTAAGGCGGATGCTTGCCGCGATAGGACATAAAACCTTAAGATTGCGGAGGGTAAGGCTTGGAAACCTGCGTTTGGGAGGGCTAAAAAGCGGTGATTGGAGATATCTAACGCAGGAGGAAGTTGAAGCCCTTAGCAAGCTTATTTCAAACAAATAAATATATAATTTTCATGTTTGCGCTTGGGCAGGAACAAAGGAGATAATGCCGAATAAAAAATAATTGGGAGAGGATGCGATATCCGCCTATTTGAATAAAAATGTAATAGCTCAGGAGGAACCCTATAAGATGGGAAGTGTAATTATGAGCGTATTTAACGGCGTAATTGCCAGATCCAGTATTGGCGGAAACCCGTGGCTGGTAACATTATTGGGCGTGGCCACAGTTTTTATTGGGTTGGTGGCACTAATATTGTTGGTAAAGCTTATGGGAGCGGCGGTAAAGGATAAAAAAACAAAGGCTGGCTCGGTTATTGAAAAAAATGAGCCGTCTTTGAAAGCTGAAGACGAGTTGCTCGCCGGCCCGCAGAGGCGCGAAGTTATAGCCGCGATATCGGCTGCGCTGGCTGTATACATGGGGACGGATATGTCCGGTCTGCGCATACGCTCAATCAGGCGTGTGCAATAGGCCGGTTTTTGCTGTGAGATAAAAAGAATAGCTGGAGGATATTAAAAATGCGTAAGTTTACAGTAAACGTAAACGGAACTAAATATGAGGTAGAGGTTGAGGAGTTTGCCCCAGGCAGCAAGGCGTCAGAGAGCAGGCCCGCTGCTGAGCCTTTAAAAGCGTCTGTGCCGTCAACACCAGCGTCATCAGCGCCGGTTGCCGGAGGCAAGGAGAGCATTACGTCGCCAATGCCAGGCACAATAGTCGACGTGCGCGTAAAGAGCGGGGATAATGTGCGTTCTGGCGATGTTTTGGTGGTGTTGGAAGCTATGAAGATGGAAAATGAGATACTTGCTCCGATAGATGGAAAGGTAACAGACGTCAAGGTAGGCAAGGGGGCGTCTGTAGAGTCGGGGGAACTTCTGGTTGTAATCGGATGATGCCTTATTACGCTAAATGCATAGAGGGGTAACATATTTATGGAAGCTATAAGTGAATTTTTCTCCGGAACCGGATTTGCATTGCTGTTCCAGGGAGAAAATTGGAAGATGCTAATAATGATAGCCGTAGCGTGCTTTCTGTTGTATCTTGCCATTGTGAAAAAATATGAGCCGCTGCTTCTGTTGCCTATAGCATTTGGAATGCTTTTGGCAAACCTCCCGGGAGCCGGACTTTTGGCCCCGCCATCGGAGCTTAACAACAATGTAGGCGGGCTGTTGTATTATCTGGACTATGGCGTAAAACTCGGCATATATCCTGCGCTTATATTCCTTGGCGTAGGCGCTATGACCGATTTTGGCCCATTGATTGCGAGTCCCAAGAGTTTAATACTGGGGGCGGCTGCTCAGATAGGTATCTTCCTTGCGTTTTTGCTAGCGCTAGCGCTTGGATTCCCAGCTGAGGCTGCAGCGTCTATAGGAATAATAGGAGGAGCTGACGGCCCTACCACGATATTTACTGCCAGCAGGCTGTATCCCACGCTGATTGGTACGATAACTATCGCGGCATATTCGTATATGGCGCTGGTTCCGGTAATTCAGCCTCCGATCATGAAACTGCTTACAACCAAAAAGGAACGTCAGATAGTGATGAAGCAGCTTCGTCCGGTTTCTAAAAAGGAAAAGATAATATTCCCTATAATGGTTACAATTTTCGTTGTGCTGCTGCTGCCGAGCGCGGCTTCCCTAATCGGCATGCTGATGCTGGGAAACCTTCTTCGGGAGAGCGGGGTAGTAGATAGGCTTAGTAAAACCGCACAGAACGAGCTGGTAAATATAGTAACGATTTTTCTTGGCATATGCGTTGGTTCCAAGGCTAGCGCAGACGTTTTCCTGCAGTGGGATACCCTGCGGATAATGCTGATAGGCATATTCGCGTTCATATGCAGCACTGCGGGCGGCGTAGTAATCGCCAAGGTAATGAACCTCTTCCTGAAGGAAAAGGTAAACCCGCTCATAGGTTCGGCCGGTGTTTCAGCCGTGCCAATGGCGGCGAGGGTTTCGCAGACCGTAGGTCAGAAGGAAAACCCGAGGAATTTCCTTCTCATGCACGCTATGGGGCCAAACGTTGCGGGTGTTATTGGATCCGCGATAGCGGCAGGCGTATTCCTGTCGATATTTAGCTGACCATGTCCATAAGGAGGTCTTAACATGACACAGAAAAATGATAAGCCGGCCAATACCAAGCATAAGCTTATGATAACCGATACAATCCTCAGGGACGCCCACCAGTCGTTGGCCGCTACGCGCATGCGGATTGACGAAATGCTCCCTGCATGTGAACTGCTGGACAGTATAGGATACTGGTCATTGGAGTGCTGGGGCGGGGCAACCTTTGACAGCTGCCTTAGATTCTTAAATGAGGATCCATGGGAACGTCTAAGGACGCTGAGGAAACACCTGCCAAATACTAAGCTTCAGATGCTTTTTAGGGGCCAAAATATACTTGGATATAAGCATTATGCGGACGATATCGTGGAAAAGTTCTGCGAGAAGGCAATAGAAAACGGAATTGACGTAATCAGGATTTTTGATGCGCTCAACGATATAAGGAACCTTGAGTCAGCAATAAAATTTACAAAAAAATACGGCGGCATATGCGAGCCGGCCATAAGCTATACCGTAAGCCCCGTCCATAATGAGGATTACTTTGTGAAGCTTGCAAAGGACCTTATCGATATGGGGGCGGACGTAATATGCATAAAGGATATGGCAAACCTGCTGCTTCCGTTTGACGCATATTCGCTTGTAAAGCGTCTAAAGTCGGAGGTAAGCGTGCCAATTCATCTGCACACGCATAATACTGCGGGAACCGGAGATATGACCTACCTTATGGCGGTGGAGGCAGGGGTTGATATAGTGGACTGCGCCCTTTCTGCAATGGGTAACGGCACCTCGCAGCCGGCTACAGAGCCGCTGGTGGCCACCCTTAAGGGTACCGATCATGACACTGGGCTTGACCTAACCAAGCTAGCGCAGGCTTCGAAGTATTTTTTGGGCGTAGCAGAGCGGCTTAAAAAGGATGGCTTCCTAAATGAGAAGGCAATGAGGGTGGATACCAATATTCTAATGTATCAGGTTCCTGGCGGAATGCTCTCAAACCTCATTTCACAGCTTAAGCAGGCTAATGCCGAGGATAGATACTACGATGTTTTGGAGGAAATTCCGCGGGTGCGCAAAGACTTCGGCTATCCCCCGCTCGTTACGCCAACAAGCCAGATCGTTGGTACGCAGGCGGTGCTAAATGTAATATCCGGAGAGCGCTATAAGATGTTTACAAAGGAGTCAAAGGCCGTCCTTGCCGGCGAATATGGAACACTGCCCGCTCCGGCAAACGAGGAAGTACGCAAAAAGGCGATAGGAGATAAAAAGGTAATAACCTGCCGTCCAGCGGATCTGCTTGAGCCTGAATTTGAAAAATGCGCAAAGGAGATAGCCGAGTACGCCGCCTGTGAGGAGGATGTGCTGAGCTACGCTCTTTTCCCACAGGTTGCCACAAAGTTTTTTGAGGAGCGAAGAGACAAATCCTCCGAGAGTCCCAAGGAGGATGAAAGCCCAAAAGAACTCTATGTAGAAGACCTGACCGAATAAACGGTTACTATTAATTATGGGAGCCGGGTATGTTAAATACCCGGCTTGAGCTATAATCGGGCATTGACAGCATTGGGCGGCAAGCGTTTGATAATAAAAAGTAAATCTGATATAATTTTAGGAACAATTTTCCTTATGGAGTTTTAGATGCGCATTTTACTTGTTAATGACGACGGGGTTTATTCACCGGGAATTCGCGCTATGGCGGTCGAACTAATGAACCGGCACGAACTATTCATTGCAGCTCCAGATGTGGAGCGCAGCGGCGCAGGGCACTCCTTCACCCTGACGTCGCCGCTCAGATGCCGGCAGGTTGATATTGGCTGTGGCCTTGCTAATGTGCCTACGTATGCTGTCAACGGCACTCCCGTAGACTGCGTAAAGCTGGCAATAGGCAATCTGGGAGCAAGTCCCGACCTTTTGATATCGGGCATAAATATAGGCGCAAACAGGGGCGCCGACGTTATGTATTCTGGAACCGTGTCAGCCGCAATGGAGGGCGCTATTCTAGGAATACCTTCCATTGCGGCTTCTATAACCTCGTTTTCCCCAAAGCACCTTGATACAGCCGCTGAAGCAGTAAGTAAAATTAGTGAAAGGTTATATGGAAATGGCTTGGACTGCGGCTTCGTAGTAAATATAAACGTACCGGACGTCGGTCATGACAGTATAAAAGGGCTAAAGGTGGCAAGGCTGGGGCGCAGGGAATATGAGCGCGTTTATATCGAGAGGACCGATCCATTCGGAAAGCGCTATTATTGGGTTCCGTCAACGGAGATTTCAAAGCTTGAAGACAACACCAAGGACGACGACTGGAGCTGGACCCAGCAGGGATATATAACGATAACCCCATTGACCACCGATTTAACCATGGACTCACGTATATCAGAGCTTAGAGCCGCAATGGAGGGAACAGACGTATGAGCGCCGTGGCAGTAATAGGAGGGGGACCTGCGGGAATGCTTGCGGCCGCGGTGGCGGCGGAAAACGGCCATGACGCAACCCTGTTTGAGAAGAACGAGAAAACAGGCAGAAAGCTGTACCTTACGGGGAAGGGCAGATGCAATATCACAAACATGACGGGAACTGAGGAGTTTTTTAGCAGCATTCCAAGAAACCCTAGGTTCATGCACAGCGCGTTCAGCGCATTTTCAAATCAGGACATAGTTGAGCTGCTCAATAGGCTGGGCGTAAGAACAAAATTAGAAAGAGGAAACAGGGTTTTTCCCGAGTCCGATAAATCCAGCGACGTTATCCGTGCGCTTACAAACCACGCTATTGCATGCGGCGTTAAAATGGAGCTTAATTCGCGTATAAAATCGATAAGCATTAATCTGGATAATACATTTGCATTATCCGTTAACGGCGTTGAAAAGGCGTTTGACAGGGTGGTAATAGCAACTGGTGGGGCAAGCTATCGAAGCACCGGCTCTACCGGGGACGGATACGAGCTTGCCACAAGCCTGGGCCATAGCGTAAATTCGCCAAGACCAGCGCTCATACCCCTCAAGACCCAGGAAGAATGGCCTCGACAGCTAATGGGTTTAACGTTAAAGAATGTTACATTAACCGCTCAAAATGGAAAAAGAGGCATATACTCCGAATTGGGTGAACTGCTGTTTGCGCATTTCGGCGTTACGGGTCCGCTTGTACTGACGTTAAGCAGCATAATTGCAGATGCGCCGGAGGGTACAAGGTGTTTTATAGACCTCAAGCCAGGCCTTCTTTCTGAAGAGCTGGACAGGCGTATATTGAGAGATTTTGAGAAGTACAAGAACAAGCAGCTTAGAAACGCGCTTGCAGATCTGTTGCCCAAACGCCTGATTCCTGTTATCATTGATCTAAGCGGCCTGGGGCAGGAGACCTCTGTAGCGGATATCACAAGAAGTCAGCGGGCGGTCTTGGTAGATACTATAAAGCGCCTTGCGTTTACAGTAAGCGGTACGCTATCCCTCGATGAAGCTATAGTAACCAGGGGCGGGGTCAGCGTCAGGGAGATAAACCCATCTTCAATGGAGTCGAAGATTGTACGGGGCCTGTATTTTGCCGGAGAATTGATTGACGTGGACGCGTTTACGGGCGGCTTCAACCTGCAGATTGCGTTTTCAACCGGCTATCTCGCCGGAAAATCGATAGACTGAACGGAGACATATGCAACAGAAACACTTCAGCATCGCTATAGACGGACCCGCTGGCGCAGGAAAGAGCACTATAGCCAAATCGCTTGCGAAAAGGCTTGGAATAATGCACCTTGATACGGGCGCAATGTACAGGGCTGCCGGTAAGAAGGCGCTTGATCACGGAATTGACCCTGTTGACAGGGGCAAGGTAGCGCCGATGATTGCCGCCACCGATATCGACGTTGTGTTTAGCAGCGGAGTTCAGCGCGTATTTTTAGACGGAGCTGATGTAACAGATAAGATTAGGACGCAGGATGTATCAAAGGCTGCCTCTGATATAGGAACCATACCGGAGGTCAGGGTAAAGCTGGTTGAGCTTCAGCGAGGGATAGCTGAAAGGAACAGCATAATAATGGACGGACGGGATATAGGATCGTATGTTTTGCCCGATGCCGAGTTTAAATTTTACATTACAGCCGATGTAAAGGAGCGGGCTAGAAGAAGAATGTTTGATTTAAGGCGTTTCGGAACGGATGAAGGAAGAACGTACGAGGACATAGAGCGTGAAATTGCGGACCGCGACAGGGTGGATTCCACAAGGGAGTTTGCGCCTTTGAAGATGGCGGACGACGCGATTCTTATAGATACTACAAATATGACCGCAGAAGCAGTTATAGACCTGATACTGGTCACAATAGGAAGGTAACCCATTATGCTTTACATTATCCTGAAATACACCATCGGTCAGTTGTTATGGCTGCTATGGAGACCAATGATAATCGGTAAGCAAAACCTGGCTATAAAGGGAAAGGCTGTCTTCGCGTCAAACCATACGTCTATGCTTGACCCAGTGCTTCTGGGCATAGTATCATTTAGAAACATACACTTCATGGCGAAAAAGGAGCTGTTTTCAAATAAACTTATAGCGGTGTTGCTGCGTTCGTTGCTTTCCTTCCCCGTCGACAGGAAAAACGCTGATCTTCAATCGCTTAAGCGTGCGATGAAGGTTTTGGATAAGGGAAAAATTTTTGGAATATTTCCAGAGGGCAAGCGCTCAATTACAGGACGAATGGACAGTTTTGAAAAGGGGACGGCATTTCTTGCAGTGCGGTCGCGGGCGCCAATAATACCTATATATATTCATCCGGACAGCTTCAGGTCGGGAAGGCCCAAGATAGCGGTGGGAACCCCTATTGACATAAACGACATAGCCGTAAACACGAAAAAATCAACCCTCGTTGACGTTGTAACAGATGAAATTTCAGACTCAATAGATGCGCTTCGCATAGAGCTGGAGGCAAAACTTGAAAATAATAGCCGGGAATGAATCAGGATTTTGTTTTGGGGTAGAGCGTGCAGTTAACCTTGCAATGGATGCGGCGGCCGAGCATGGCAGAGTGTTCACATATGGCGAACTCATGCATAACGAGGATGCGGTAGACGAGCTTAAAGAAAAGGGCATACATCCGATAAACAGTATAGAAGGACTCAAAGAAGGGGATGTGCTCGTTATACGTTCACATGGCGCGTCTCGTGAAATATACAAACTATGCGAAGAGATGAAGCTTGTAGTGGTTGACGCCACATGCCCCTTCGTAATAAGAATACATAAGATAGTACATGATAAATATAAAAAAGGATACAAAATTGTTATCGCAGGGGAGAAGACACATCCCGAAGCAATAGGGATAAACGGATGGTGTGAAAACAGCGCATATTTTGTTAAGACGCCGGATGATTTGAACTTGTTGCCGGACGGATTCACAAAATTATGCCTGGTAGCGCAAACCACGTTTTGCGTTGAAATTTATAACGCCATTGCCGAAGGAATGAAGCGGAGGTTTTGTGATGTCGATGTATTTAATACAATATGCGACGTCACAGTAAAACGCCAGAAGGAGGCTGAGCGGCTGTCCAAAATATGCGATGCTATGATAGTGATAGGCGGCACTAATAGCTCGAATACAAAAAAACTTGCCGGTATTTGCAAAAAACATGGCAAAAAAGTACATTCCATAGCAAAACCTTGTCAACTTGTACTTGAAAAGTTTGATTGTAATGATATAATAGGTGTTGTTGCAGGCGCGTCAACGCCTCATCGG
>CAYSKA010000045.1:0-10414 GCA_964431505.1 uncultured Oscillospiraceae bacterium | reverse complement strand
AAACTGGCGCTGATCTCAGAGGACGGACGCATAATACACTCATATTATGGTTCAAACAGGGGTACGCCTGTTGACATTGTAAAGTCTCAGCTTGAACGCGTTTATGAGCTGTGCTGTGATAGTATTAAAATAGCGGGAAGCGCGGTTACGGGCTATGGAGAGGAGCTAATAAAGCATGCGTTCCATGTTGACGAAGGAGTCGTGGAGACGATGGCGCACTATACGGCGGCGCGCCACTTCAATTCCAATGTGGATTTCATCCTTGATATAGGCGGGCAGGATATAAAATGCTTTAAGGTCAGGAACAATTCGATTGACAGCATAATGCTCAACGAAGCTTGTTCGTCGGGCTGCGGTTCATTTATTGAAACGTTTGCTAAGTCCATGGGCTATGAAATAGGCGAATTTTCGCGCCTGGGCCTTATGGCGGAGGCGCCTGTGGATCTTGGCTCCAGATGTACGGTATTTATGAATTCGTCGGTAAAGCAGGCCCAAAAGGAGGGCGCGGATGTCAAGGATATATCGGCAGGGCTGTCAAGAAGCGTGGTTAAAAACGCGATATATAAGGTTATCAGGGCTAATTCGGCTGATGAGCTTGGGGAAAACATCGTTGTTCAAGGCGGAACTTTCCTTAGCGACGCTGTGCTGAGATGTTTTGAGCTTGAGCTTGGGCGGAATGTGGTGCGCCCTGAAATTGCGGGGCTGATGGGTGCTTACGGTGCGGCGCTTCACGCGCGGTCCCTTAGCTTGGAAAGGACCGCGCTGCTTAGCAGGGACAAACTCAGGGACTTCACGCATACTGCAAAGGCTGCGGTATGCGGGGGATGTACAAACCGCTGCAAGCTTACGGTAAACCTATTCAATGGTTCAGAGCGGTATATTTCTGGCAACCAATGCGCAAAAGGCGCGGGCGAAGCGACGGATGAAGGCGATTGCGGCCCCATGCCTAACCTGTACAAATTCAAGCGTGATAAGCTTAATTCGCTCAAGCCAGGGGATGGGAAAAGGGGCGTTATCGGTATGCCGCTTGTACTCGGCATGTATGAACTTGCTCCTCTTTGGCACGGGATATTTGCCGGGCTTGGTTTCAGCGTCGTATTTTCGGGAATGTCCAGCAGGGATATATACTCAAAGGGCCAGTTCAGCATACCTTCGGATACAGCCTGCTATCCGGCAAAACTCATGCACGGCCATATAGAAACCTTGATTGAGCGCGGCGTGGACGCAATCTTCTATCCCTGCCTCACGTATAATGTAAATGAGAGGGCCGGAACCAACCATTACAACTGTCCGGTGGTCGCCTACTATCCGGAGCTTCTCAACTCGAATATGGAATCGCTGAAAAATGTAAGGTTCTTGTTCCCATATCTGAATATTAATAATAAGCGGGAGCTTTCAAAGGAGCTTTACCTCCTTTTCAGAAACCAGCTTGGCATAAATATAACCAGGCAACAGGCTGCAAGGGCGGTAAGCGCTGGTTTCTCCGCCTATAAAGCATGGATGAATGATATATGCGCCGAGGGAGAAAGGGCTGTCAGGTTTGCTCAATCCCATAAAAAACGAATAATGATCCTTGCCGGCAGGCCGTATCACGTGGATCCGGAAATATGCCATGGGATCGACAGGCTGGCAGCATCGCTGGGGTTTGTGGTTGTCAGCGAGGACAGCGTGTGCCGCCTTGCAAAGCCGGCAAGGGTGGATGTTCTCAACCAGTGGACCTACCATTCGCGGCTGTACCGCGCGGCCAAGTTTGCATCGGGCAGGAGTGACTGCGAGCTGGTTCAGCTGGTGTCGTTTGGGTGCGGAATAGACGCGGTGACGACCGATGAGGTAAGAACTATCCTTGAGGGAAGCGGCAAGCTGTATACTCAGATCAAGATCGATGAGATAACAAACCTGGGAGCGGTAAAAATCCGGCTGCGCAGCCTTATAGGCGCGCTGGAAGAAAGGGAAAGCGTCAATGAAAAACAGGAGCGAACGCATTATATTTACAAGGGATATGAAAAAGGAGTACACGATATTGGTGCCCACGATGCTTCCATTTCATTTTAGGATGATCATAAACATTCTAAACGCCTATGGCTATAAGGCGGAGCTTCTAGAAAACAGCGGCAGGGGCGTAACTGATAAAGGCCTTAAATATGTGCACAATGATTCGTGCTATCCCGCGCTGATTGTTATAGGCCAGATGATAGACGCGCTTGAGAGCGGCATATATGACCCGCATAAAACGGCCCTGTTGATTTCGCAGACCGGCGGAGGCTGCAGGGCGTCAAACTATATCTTTCTTTTGAGAAAGGCGCTTGAAAGGGCGGGATACGGCTTTGTTCCGGTCATATCCTTCAACGTTTTAGGCATGGAAAGAAATCCAGGCTTTAAGCTTACCCTGTCTATGCTGCACAGGATGCTCTATGCGGTTACCTACGGAGATCTTATCATGTCTCTAAAAAACCAGTGCAGGCCATATGAGCTAAACCCGGGCGACAGCGACAGGCTTACAGAGGAGTGGACGAAGAGGCTCACCGACGGCATGAGGGAGGCGCGGGTGCTAAGCTACCGCCGGATAAAGCAAAACTATATGGATATAATCCGCGGTTTTGCCGCAATCCCTAGGAGAAGCGAGCGAAAGGCAAAGGTGGGCGTGGTAGGCGAAATCTTTGTAAAGTATTCGCCGCTTGGCAACAATAACCTAGAGGATTTTCTGGTTTCAGAGGGTGCGGAAGTAGTGGTCCCAGGACTATTAGACTTTTGCCTGTACTGCGTTGACGGAAGCATAATTGAGAACAAGCTGTATGGAATAAAGAGGATAAAGGCGTTTTTTTCCAAGTTCGCGCACAATTTCCTGGTAAAGAAGCAAAATGATATCATCGGTATGATAACGCGGGAGGGTACCTTCGCTCCGCCGTCTTCGTTTCAAAACGCGCCCAAGCTGGCTGAGGAGTTCATTGGACTTGGAGCAAAGATGGGGGAGGGGTGGCTGTTAACGGCCGAAATGCTGGAGCTAATCAAGCAGGGGGTCAAGAATATCATCTGCACACAGCCGTTTGGATGCCTGCCAAATCATATCGTGGGCAAGGGGATGATGAAGCCGATAAAGGAAAGGCACCCCGACGCGAACATAGTGGCTATAGATTATGACGCGGGTGCGTCGGCCATAAATCAGGAGAACCGCATAAAGCTGATGCTGGCAAACGCGCAGGCCGCGCTTAGCTGAAGGCTTCAGGCGGGAAGCGCCGGCTGTGGCGGACAGATACTGCGTTTAAAGCGCGGGTTAATCATAAATAACGAAGCGCTTTATCAGCCCAAGGCGACGTCCAGTATCATCATTATTAGAAATCCGGCCATAACGCCCAGCGTTCCAGTATTGGAATGGTTGCCCAGGCGCGCTTCAGGGATTAGTTCTTCAACCACCACATACATCATCGCCCCAGCCGCAAAGGAGAGCAGCCAGGGCATCAGGGGCCTGATGCTTGAAGCGAGCAGCACTACCAAGACGCCGAATACAGGCTCCACTATCCCAGACAGGCTTCCGCAGACAAATGCCTTTGCCGGGGACATGCCCTCCTGCCTAAGCGGCAGCGATATTGCGGCGCCTTCGGGGAAATTCTGTATTCCAATTCCCAGTGCCAGCGCCAGTGCTGAAGCGAAAAGCGCCGGCTCAGAGCCGCCTTGGGCTGCCAGCGCGAAGGATAAGCCTACGGCCATGCCCTCCGGAATATTATGCAGGGTAACGGCGGTTACAAGCAGCGTTGTACGCTTCCATGAGGTAGATAGCCCCTCAATCCTGTTTGCCGCAAGGTGTAGATGGGGTAAAAGCGAGTCCATAAGCATCAAGAAGCCTACTCCCAGAATAAATCCGCCTGCCGCCGGAAGAAAGCCAGGTATGCCGGCGGTGGCCGCCGCCTCTATAGCCGGTATCAAAAGGCTCCATATTGCCGCTGCAATCATCACGCCGGCGGCAAAGCCAAGAAAAAGGCGCTGTATGTTTTCGTTGATCTTCTTGCGGAACAAAAACACAACCGACGCTCCAAGCGAGGTCATCAAAAATGTAAAGCCGGTCCCTGCGGCGGCCCATAATAATGCGTTCTTCATCCTTAAACCCCCTTATCCAATCTGATAGCTATATTGTATGCCAATCCATAGTAATTAGCAATAACTAACCAGTTAAAACCCTCCAGAACGACTATTTTTTGCCATGCTGTATTGCATTAGAGCGGGCTGGAGCCTCGTTACCCTTGCAGGCTTAGTATACGAGCATTATATATGTGAATACCAGGTCAATGATCAATGTAAAGATCAAAGGGATTCATAAACATTTCACTTTATAATTTTGCATATAAATAGTATAATCAGTTTTTAGAGATATAATCGCCGGCTTACCGCCGGCCATTTACCGAAAGGAGTTGCTATGTGCGGAATTGTTGGATACGTTGGCGGGAGCGCCGCCGCGCCGATACTCATTGACGCGCTTGAAAAGCTCGAATACAGGGGCTACGATTCAGCCGGCCTTGCGCTTGTTACGGATGACGGCCTTGATGTCGCTAAATCAAGGGGGAGGCTGAACGTGCTGCGCGAGCTGACCCAAAGCGGCGCGTTGATGAAGGGGACGGCTGGAATAGGCCATACAAGATGGGCAACGCATGGAGAGCCTTCGGATATTAACTCGCATCCGCACCTTTCGGGCAGCGGCAGGGTGGCCGTGGTGCATAACGGGATTATAGAGAACTATATTGAGCTTAAAAAGTTTCTTGAACAGCATGGATATACGTTTGCGTCAGATACTGATACTGAGATAATATCCCAGCTGGTGGACTTCTTTTATGCTGGCGACCCGTTATCGGCGGTTCATAAGGCGGTAAGGCATCTTGAGGGTTCATACGCCCTAGGCATACTGTTCAGCGATTTTCCGGACCGGCTGATTGCGCTTACCAAGGACAGCCCGCTGATAGTGGGTATTGGGGAGGGCGAAAACCTTATTGCTTCCGACGTAACCGCCATGCTCAAATATACACGCCAAATATTCAGAATGCGCGAAGGCGAGATGGCGGTTATAGAGGCGGATCATGTAGAGGTATATAATGAATATGAGGAGCTGATCGAAAAGGAAATCCAGCGCGTTACCTGGGACGTTAAGGCGGCGGAAAAGGGCGGTCATGAGCATTTCATGATGAAGGAAATACTTGAACAGCCAGAAGTTATCAGAAATACCTCGTCGTCATGCATACGCGAGGGCAGCATAGCGCTGCCCCTGGAAAATATAACGGACGATGACCTGAGGGATATTGACCGCGTATATATTGTGGCGTGCGGTTCGGCCTACCATGCCGGCGCAGTGGGCCGCCCGCTGATTGAGCGGCTTGCGGGCGTGCCGGTATCGGTGGAGCTGGCGAGCGAGTTTCGCTACAGCAAACATTTTATAACCGGAAAGACGCTTGCCATTGTAATAAGCCAATCCGGCGAAACCCTTGATACGCTTTACGCGCTGAGGGAGGCGCGTTCATACGGGGCGCGCATAATCTCAATAGTTAATGTCGTAGGAAGTACGATTGCCATGGAGAGCGAAGACGTTCTCTACACCCGCGCCGGCCCTGAAATCGCCGTGGCAACCACAAAGGCATATACCGCGCAGGTCCTGATATTGTATTTTCTCGCGCTTCATATAGCCAAGTGCAAAGGCACGCTTGACCAGGATGTTCTCGATGGCGCAATCCGCCAGTTTAACGCGCTGCCCGACGCGGTTGAGGCTTTGCTCAGCGACCGTGAGCAGATTCAGTACCTTGCGTCTCTGTATTTCAACAGCAAGGATATCTTCTTTATCGGCAGAAATATTGATTATGCCCTTGCCTTAGAGGGATCGCTTAAATTAAAGGAGATATCCTATATACACTCGGAGGCGTACGCGGCCGGCGAGCTTAAGCACGGCACCATTTCGCTTATCGAGGATGGCACGCTTGTGGTAGCGCTGTGTACCTATGCGCCGCTTGTGGAAAAGATGCTGTCGAACATAAGGGAGGTAAAGGCAAGGGGGGCGGTGGTGGTAGCCCTTTGCAGGGAATGCGACAGATCCGTGGCCGAGGCAGCGGACCACACGATATTCCTGCCCGACTGGGGTCAGATGACGCTTCCGTCGCTCACCATAATACCGCTTCAGCTGCTAGCCTACTATGTAGCGTCATTAAAAGGCTGCGATATTGATAAGCCGAGGAACCTTGCAAAGTCGGTAACGGTGGAATAAGAGGCGCCCCTGTTATAGCCATGGAGGACCGGATATAGGAAGGCGCTTTGACGGGGCTCACAAATACTTGGCGCCGGTCCTCAAGATGGAATAAGGCAAGTAAGGCGTTGCGGCGGATGTGCTCGCGCATCCCGCCGCTTGAGCTTTGGATACGGTCTAAATCCCATTGAAAACGGTTACATTAATGTGTTTAGTTAGGCTGAACTCATCAATTAACCGTTCAAACCGCAAATTTTCATGTTCCGTAATAGGTTTTGTGACATTATACAGACAATGCTGTAAAACATCCGCGTCAACTAGCACCTCGTCAAAGGCTGAATGATAACTCCCCTTTGAACTATGGTTGTAAATAGCCGAGCAGATTAAATCCGTTTCATTATCATTGGTTAATTTCAACTCATTCAGCACTTCCCTTGCCAGCAAAGCGCCTTTTTCGGCATGGTTTTTATCATCCATGAACTTATAAGTATAAAAATCATGCAGCATTCCCGCAATGGTTGCTAATTCAGCATTTTGGCCGCGCCGAAGCGCAATCAGCGCGCATGCTTGTGAAACGCCATACAAATGGAGGTAGGCGCAGCGCCGTTCAAAAGCATCTGTCATATTCAGTAATGTTCTGTCGATATATCCCCTTAAAATTTCAATTCGGTTTTCCATATCGGCCTCCCTATAGCATAATCTTTCTTACACCAATTATACTTCATACAAAATCAAGAACAATCGGGAGGATACGTTTATACAGACGCCAAAGGAACTACTTGTCGTCCCTGTCCATGAACCCAACTGTAAATACCTCATTAAAGCTTTGCGGCCCCGCCCTGTTTAAAGAGGCGGGGCTGCTCACTACAGCTATCCATTGACCGATATTTAACTTACAAAACCTATTAAACGACCGAGGGCTCAAACATCATTTCGCCGCGTTCAAAACGCTTAAGCGACAGCTTGCTTATGTCAACGGTAGGCTCTTCGCCAAGGATGAGCTCGCTCATCACAACTCCGGTCATGGGGCCAAACATAAAGCCGTGCCCTGAGAATCCCACCGCCATATAAAACCCGTTGACCTCATCGGATTTTTCGTAGATAGGCTGCCTGTCTGGCGTTATGTTATACAGGCCCGCCCACTGGCGCACCAGCCTCAGCCTGCCTATAGGAGGAAGCACCTGGCAGACGGTAGCCGCCATCTCGTCAAGGAAATGCCATGACGACGTTACGCGGCCGTCCCTGGGTTCCCCTTCGTCGCCGCGTCCCATTATGAACGAACCGTGCGGCGACTGCTGTACATACAGGTTCAGGCCAAACGACATTACCATTGGCCCCTGCATAGGCTCCACAGGCTCTGTTACCAGTATCTGATGCCGCTCCTTGTATACCGGCAGGGTTACTCCGGCCATAGCCGCGATTTCCCTTGAAAAGCCGCCTGCCGCGTTTACTACACGGTTTGACGCTATAAACCCTTTGTCGGTAAACACTCCGGCTACGCGTCCGTTTTCAACCGCTATATCCGTTACGGTTGTATTGGTATGGAATTCAACGCCCATGCGCCGTGCGGCCCTGTAAAACGCGTCGGTGGTCAAAAACGGGTTTAAAAAGCCGTCCTTTTCGCAAAACGCCGCGCCTTTTAGTATATCGGTGTTGAGGTGGGGTACAAGCTCCTTCGCCTCCTTCAGCGTGACCATGCGCGAAGGTATGCCGCACGAATGCTGAACCTCGATATTTTTTTCGAATTGGGCCAGCTCGCGCTCATCGTCTGAGATAAGCAGGTAGCCTGACTGCCTGAATTCGATATCCCCGTCGTATTCGAGCATTTCATTCGCCTTTTGATACAACTCTATGCTGAACTTTGAAAAGCGGCAGTTCATCTCGGTGCCCCACTGCATTCGCACCCCTGCGCCGCACGCTCCGGTGGAGCCGCCGCATACGAACCGCTTTTCCAAAACGACAATATCCTTCACGCCCTTTTTGGCCAGGTTATAGGCGATGGAACAGCCGGAGATTCCTCCGCCGATGATGATCACCTCAGCGCTCTTACGCATGATCTTCAGCCTCCCTTGCTATAAGCTCCAAACGTATGCCGGAAGCGGGCGGCCGCACTGTCTGGGGCGCCTGCTCATCGATCCCAACGCCTGTTATCGCCGCTATTTCGCGCATAACGAGCAGGGAGCAGGTTTTCCCCTGACAGGGGCCCATGCCCAGCCGCGTTATCCGCTTTATCTCGTCCATGGAAGTATAACCCTGGGAAATCAGCTCCCGCACGCGCTCCAGCGTAACGTCGGAGCATCTGCAAATGATGGTTTCATCCATATCCTTCACGCCTCCAATGCTATATTGCGCACGCTGTACATATGCTCGCGCAAAACCCTAATGCATACAACCGGCGTTCTGTCAAAGGCTGCCGGATTTTTAACGTCCATCACCGTGGCATGGCACACAAAAGCCCCTGCCCGGTCAAGGGCGCGAACCGTTTCGCCCTTTTCCGGAAGGGGTAAAAACTCGTAAGGTATTTGTATATCAACGGTTTGCGGATCAATGCTTCCGTCAACTATCATGATTGCCAGGCCTGGACAGCGGCTTACGCACAGTCCGCAGCCTGTGCAGGCTTCGGCGTCTAGCTCTGGGATATTATTTATATCGCTTCCAACATTGATGGCGCCGAACCTGCATGCGGTTTGGCACGGGTTGCACGGGATGCGTTTATAGCACTCAACCACAGCAACCTTGCCCCTGTTTATGCGTTCTATTGCCGGAAACTTTTTTATTATCATTTCGGCGTTAGGTACGCCAGTTTGTTCAAACATATCGGTCTCCTGTGCGCAGCGGCAAAATGCCGCATAGAGTTTAGTTATTCAAAATAAGACGGTTGCAGTCCTTTTACAGCGCTGCCTTTTCTATTCCCTTCTTTATATGTTCGCCGGCAGGGCCTGAACGCAGCGAATCGAGTTGGCGCCTGTATTCTTTAATGGCTTCATCATGGCCGTTAATTCGCAAGCCAAGCCTGGAGGCGGCGCAAAGACCCGCTATATAGCCCTCGACCATTGCGGCGGAGGCCTCCTCAACCCCCGATGAATCGCCCGCCACAAACAGGTTTTCAATGGTGGTTTCATATTCGTCGTTTCTTACAGGTACCAGGCCGCCAAGCGCGGGAATGTACTTCATCTTGGCCCCTGCCATGGAGATCAGCTCGCACAGCGGCGTAAGTCCTATGGAAACGCAAAGTGTGTCCGCATTGATTACGAACTCGGAACCCGGGATTTCATTAAAGCGTTCGTCCAGCTTTACCACCTCAACCGCTTCAAGGCAGCTGTTGCCTATGGCCCGCCTGACCGTGTGCCCTGTAAGGATGGGTACGCCCATCCTGGCTATCTTTGAAGCATGCACGAGGTAGCCGCCTATTTTCTGCGCGGCGTCAAGTATGCACTTTACCTCCACGCCCGCCTGCATAAGCTGATAGCTCACGATCAGCCCAATGTTACCGGCGCCCAGCATAACCACGCTTTTGCCAGGAACCACTCCGTATACGTTCATAAGCGTCTGCACCGCCCCTGCCCCATATATTCCGGGGAGGTCGTTGTTTATAAAGGCCAGGTTTTTTTCCGACGCGCCGGCGGCTATTATTATCGCCTTTGGCCTTAGCTTGATGTAGCGCTCCTCTTTATAGAGGGCTGTAACCACGCCATCCTCATAGATGCCGGTACATACGGTGTCCGTAAGCACCTCAACACGGTCTTTATATGCGTTAAGCGCATCAACGAGTATTGGGGCTATATCCACGCCGCGCGTGGATGCGTACTGCTCCTTTGCGCCGAAAAACATATGCGTCTGCTTTACAAGCTGTCCTCCAAGACGGGGGTTGCGCTCTAAAAGCGTCACGCCCGCTCCCGCCCTTGCCGCGTTTATAGCTGAACACAGGCCGGCTGGGCCTCCTCCAACGATGAGAAGTTCACATTCCTTCATAGGATTACTCCCTTACCTTCCTGAAGCTCAACCTTCATGCCATCCCTGACCTCGGTAACGCATGTCTTGACATTGGGGACACCGTCCACAACCATCATGCAAGAAGAACAGTTGCCTATAGCGCAGTAAAAGCCGCGGGGGCGGTGCAGGTTCTGGCTGTAGCCCAAAACCATAACACCGGCCGCGTGCAGGGCCGCCGCTATCGACTCGCCCTCATAGGCCTCTACC
>CAYSKA010000044.1:0-10722 GCA_964431505.1 uncultured Oscillospiraceae bacterium | reverse complement strand
CGCCGGCCTTTTGATACCTTGAGAGTAAAAGTCAGTCTGATAGTTGCTTGCAACCAAAGACTGGCTTTTGCGGGTTAATCTCGCGTCGTGCTGAACAAGCGCGACGCGACGCCGAAGGCCTTTACATTCGGCTGAATACAGGATATCATAGATATGGTTTTATACGTGCTGCGCAATCGGCATGCGTAACAGTTGCCAATATAACCCGCGCGTCAGGCGCGAAGCGGAGGTATAGATGCAAACCGTTGTGGGTATCAGGTTCAGAAATGGGGGAAAGGTGTACTACTTTGACCCTGGGGAATTGGATATAAACGAGGGCGATCATGTAATCGTCGAAACGGCGCAGGGCTTGGAATACGCCACGGCCGCGCACGGAAGGCGCGAAGTAGGGGACGATCAGGTGGTTACGCCGCTTAAGCCAGTGATAAGAACCGCCACTGAGGAGGACGAGGCGCTGTATCAGGAGCTTCTTGCAAAAGAGCCCCAAGCATATGAAGTTTGCCTTAAAAAGATTGAGGACCACTGCCTTGATATGAAGCTGTCCGGCGCTGAATACGCTTTTTCAGGCAACAAGCTCACGTTTTACTTCACCGCTGATGGAAGGATAGATTTCCGCGAGCTGGTAAAGGACCTGGCGTCAGTATTTAAAATGCGCATAGAGCTCAGGCAGATCGGCGTAAGGGACGAAGCGCGGCTGATGGGCGGGCTTGGCGCCTGCGGGCGCACGATATGCTGCCGCTCGTTCCTTTCCGACTTTCAGTCGGTGTCCATAAAGATGGCGAAGGAGCAGAACCTTTCATTGAGCCCGACCAAGATTTCAGGGGTGTGCGGAAGGCTGATGTGCTGTCTGCAATACGAATATGAATGCTATGAATGCACCAGAAAGCTGATGCCGGACATAGGCAGGGAGGTCGTTACAGAGGATGGCCCTGGAATTGTACTTGAAAACAACATTATCACGGAGCGCACCAGGGTTAAGGTCGCGCTCAAGGACGGCACCTATGAGATCAGGGAATATCCGTTCAGGGAACTTACGGTGATCGATGCCTGATCCACCTGATTCGTCATGGGCTTGGGCGCTGTTTTATGGCTAACAGCGCATATCCGGTTCGGATGCGCACGGCAGCGCCCGAACCGGATTTTTTTATTGCGTGCATTTGCTGGGCCAGCGCTCTTAAGGCGGCAAAACCGCTTCCCGCAAACTAAAACCCCACAGCCGCTGCCTACGGGGCATCTTGTGCCCTACGGGTGCTTCACGCAAGGGAAAAGCTTCCCTTTCTCCGGCCCCTAAGGCTTTTCCGTTTTACAGCCCATCTGATTTTTTTTCAATTAGCGCACCCACATGGGATGCGGCTAATGCGTTGTTGTCCTATGCCCTAGTATGTCTTTACTTCAATCCACGCACCCACATGGGTGCGACAGGAGCTGCGTAACAAGGCTATTTCCACACCGGGCATTTCAATCCGCGCACCCACATGGGTGCGACATGCTCGCCAGGACAGCACGGTATATGGATCGTGATTTCAACCTACGTATCAGCATGGGGGCGACGTCCAGTATCTCCATTGACGCGGTGTCATTTCAATCCACTCACCCAAATGAGGCGCGACGACTTCCTCTTTGCGGGCAACCGACTTTCGAGATTTCAATCCACGCATCCGAATGGGGCGCTGCCTATGACATCAGGAATTGGATTTGTTCCGGTTAAGATTTCAGTCCGCGCATGTAAAGTTGAGCTGAACGGTGCGCTTATCACTGTTGAAAAGGCTAAAACGAAGAATATGCCCCGCGACCAATAAGGCATATCTATTCAGAGTTCTTTTTAATTGTCAGAAAAATACTCGAATCGTCCACTTCCTGAACCATATACTGAAATCCGCTTGCCTCTCCCAATCGCTCCATATCGTCAAATGAAAACGTAGTTGCTGTAAATCCATCCCTGCAGACTATTTTTCCATCCCCAGTATTGTCATAATCAATTTCGCCCAGCAGTCCCTTGTCCGCCTGTTCCTGAAACCAAGCCAGCCGAACGTCCCAGAACTTGGCGCTGTAGCTGCTGAAAAACGCTTTCCCATCCTCTTTTAGCAGTCCCGTCGCGATTTCAACCAGTCTGCCCGAGTTTCCCTTTATGGCTGACAGGCCGTTTTGCAAGCATAATACAGCGTCAAATTTCATTTTGCCGTCAAGCTCTAATACATTCAAAACGCTCAATCTGCAGTTTTGGCATTGTTTTAGGTATTCCTGCCCGAATGCTACCGAGCTTTCGGAAATATCAAATCCATATATGAATTTTGCGCCTGGCGACAGCCTTTTCATGACGCGGCCGTAACCTGCGCCCATTTCAAGCACAGTGCTGCCAGGCGGCAGCTGACTCTGAACAAATTCGATTTCCCGGTAAAGATACTGTTTAACCCTTTCTATCTGCGTCTGATATACGCTGTAGAGCTTTAACGCGTTCATATTTTCCAAATAATAATTCCCCATGAAGCCACCTGTCATTTCCATAATAATATTGTTTTGCGCCTTATCCGCCGAATGTGAGAACATCCATTATAGTTCCGCTTAGATTTTAGTAACCGCCCGCGCAAATGTCAAATAAATAATTTCGTGCCATAACTTTACGGCGCAGGGAGCGCTGAGACGGGAAAACATCACCGCATAAGGGCTGTTTCAAGCGGCTGCTTTGTCATCACCGGCCTAAATATTGCCGCCATCCTCCTCTTTCGCGCGTCTGCCCCAAAGCAGCTCCTTTTGCGGCCTTTGAGCCTTAACGTAAAATTCGGTGAGAGCGCGGCGCCGAGCTTATGCTATGCCGCTGCCCATGGCGAAGCTTTGCAACAATGCTGTGCGGCAGTATTTTGCCGCTTCAGGCCGATGCTTTCCTTTTAAGCATATACAAAAAAACGGCGCACAGATAAACAAAATCCGCTTAAGGGACGCTGAGAATACGGTCAAAACGCGGTATATACCATTAAATCTATCTGTACATCTTCTTATTTCCCGTCATAACTTCTTACAGTGTGGTTTTGGAAAGCCGGGCACCATGAACTTCCGTAGAATATCGCTCAATTATCATTTTCGTTCCATTCCTTTCCCACTTTTTCAGCGTAACTTTTGGAAGAGCGTGCATAGGAAGTGCAGCCATTCCATATTTTGACCGCCCGCGCCTTGCGGCTTGTCGGCAAAATTGCTTGTACCCTCGTAGGTTTACGCCTGCTTGGGCAGATCCTAAATAAAAATTCAAAATTGGTGTAGAGTATGTTAAAATGAAACTATATAAAGTCGAAAGGGGGATATAAAATGAAAAACATATCCATGGTTATCTCAAACAAAACGAGGAGGGTGACTATACTTTAACCCTCCCGAGAGACGGAGGATAATATGTCTTATAATTGGATTAAGGTAGAAGACTACTCAATGGATACCATTTTGTTGTTTGACAGATGGGTAATTCGCTATATCATGGACGAAAACCAATTGTATAATGATGAAACACGCGACTATAAAACCGATATGGCAAAGGCGCTTAGCCGTTATCCGCATGTGATAGCTTTTTGCAAAAGAAAAGCCCCCGAGTGCACAGGCTTTCTAAATAAACTTGCTGGTGTCAGCATAGGCGATATAAGTGAAACAGAAGCTCGTGATGCTGAAATTGCAATTTTGTCTGCACATGAAACTTTTGTCGTATATGCCTATCCGGAAGTAATGGATCAAGTCAACTACATACGCCATTGGAATCCGCAAATATTATATGATTTGGTGGATTTAGATGAAAAAATCGTTCTTGATATTGGCTCTGGGACGGGACGGCTTGCATTCGCAGCGGCAAAGCGAGCCAAGCGTGTATATGCCAGTGAACCCTGTGACGTCTTACGCGAATATATGCGTGATAAAATCAAGAAAAGCAAAATTGCCAACGTAAAAGTGCTTGACGGAGAAGTGATGAATCTACCATATGAGGATGATACCTTTGATGTCGTAATGTCTGGTCACGTCGTCGGTGATTTTTATGACGAAGAAATTGCGGAAATGACGCGCGTTACAAAAAGTGGTGGATTTATCGTTTGTTGTAACGGTGATGATGAATTTAAGCGAAAAGCACCTAATAATGAACTCGTATCCAGAGGGTTTAAATTCTTTATGCATGAAAGTTGCGAGGGCGGCATTATTTACGACTATAGAAAAACAGTCCAAAAATGAATTCGCCAACGAAAAAAATGAACATAATACGTGTATTGAGATAGCATAGCCAGCCACCATTGTGAACGACGGGCTGCGCCCGTCGTTCACAAGCCCGTCGGCCCCTGCTGATACGGCAGTCAAGAGGGCGAAGGCAAAGGGTGCTTTCGCCCTCTCCCCATGATGAGAACGAAAGTCACGCAGTAGGCGCTATACAGCCTTATACAGGAACACTTATGCGCCCCTATAAGTGTTTATAGCTATCTCCGCAAAGTGGCTTAAATCAAGGCTTTCCTGATATCTCCTTATTTCTCGTTATAACTCCTTACAGCGTGGTTTTGGAAAGTCGGGCACCATTTAGGCACCACGAACTTATGTGAAATGCCTTTTATTTATTATCTTCGTTCCATTCCTTCCCATCCTTTTCGGTATAACTTTTAGAAGAGCAAGCATGGGAAGCGTGGCCACACTTCCAAAAAATGATTCGTTGGGAAGTTTTCCAAGCCCGCTCTGTTTTATGCAAATGGCTATCCATGTTTGCGTCCATAATGAAGTGGAAAATCAGCGAAGGATATGGTATAATTCCTTCAAACAAAATTAGTGCAAATCAATCGAAAAATACTCAGCGAGGTGTAATGAAATGAAAAATCGAATGATTGACGATATAACAAATTTTATCTTTGTAGAGGACAAGCCGGAAAAAACAGATATTATTTTGCTGCCGGGCGGTTCATTTCCCGAGCAAGGCGAATATGCGGCAAGACTTTACAAAGACGGTTTCGCAGATAAGTTTTTACCCTCCGGCGGGGTAAGCGTTAAAAGCGGAAAGTTTGATGGCGTGAAGTCAAAACAAAACATATACAATAAAGACTACAAAACAGATTGCGAATTTTTAACCGATGTGCTTGTTAAAAACGGTGTTCCGAAGAATTCAATTTATGCCGAAAATAATTCTGGACATACAAGAGATAATGCCTTTATGTCACGCATTATTGCTGATGAAAACCGGCTTGAAATAAAGAAAGCCATTATTGTTTGCAAAGCCTTTCATGCTCGCCGTTGTTTGATGCTGTATCAGCTTGCTTTTCCTAAATCGGAATTTATCGTTTGTCCATTTGAATCACATGGCATCAATCGGAAAAATTGGCACACATTTGAATATGGGATTGACCGAGTATTGGGCGAACTCGCTCGTTGCGGTAATCAATTTATAGCAGATATTAAAAAACATTTGTTGTAAGCAGAGCCAACCGCCCTTGTCAACAAAAATAAACGGGCTACGCCCGTCGTTGACAAACACGTCTGCCCCTGCTTATGTGGCAATCAAGAGGGTGAAAGCAAAGAGTGCTTTCGCCCTCTCTCTATGATGAGAACGGATGTCACGCAGTAGGAGCCGATATAGTCTTGAATTAAGCAGCTTCCAAGGTGCAGGGAACTATCGGGTAAGGGTTTATCATTGCCACCCATCAAAATGCCAATAAATAATGGTGTACATCGTAGGGCGGGATGCCCTTATCCCGCCGCGAGAAGCGCGTTTCGTTTTCGGTTGGAGGCGGGCTGTGGGCAGCCCGCCCTACATGATTTTACCATATCTGTTTATAGCTTCTTATCCGTTTTTATATGCTTTTGTGAAATCCGAGCATCATTTGGGCACCAGAGCGTCAAATCTTTTGACTGTTTCAAAGATGAAAGATTGCTAAGAACGTAGTAACCATGCGGGTTTTAACCATTTTTCACCTCGTCGTGTACTATTGCAGTTCCACTATTTTTTATATATCCACACGAAATCTGGGCATCAATCGGGCGCCATTGGCTGTATCTTTACAATCGAAAAACAAAGGGCCGATAGGTCAAAAGCACTGTATTCATGCGGATTTGCGGCATTTCACACCTCATCCTTTGCCGTCACTATTCAGCTGTTTTTTATCGAATGATTTTGCCCCGCGCGGCTGAAAGCAAAACCCGTCCGTATGGGCGCGTCCCGCTTTCAGCCCGCCATTGCGTTAAGAAAGCCTTCTTAGCTTTAAACGCGTCTATTTCAGCTTCCAGTTCTTGACGTCATAGTTCATATATGTGGGGCTTTCCTCAACCTGCCTTAGACAGACGACCTCGTCATTGCAGTAATACATATTATAGAACCACCATGGCTCACCCGCCGCCTTCGCACCATCTATCACCTTGTCCAGATCCTCCTTTATATACATCTCAAGGCGGCTTTCCATGCCGTCGGATATTACCGGATACGAATTCTTTGTTATACCGTATCCATTCAAAAACAGCAGGAGGAAATCCCCGAACACGAACTCCTCGGTCTTTTCGTTTACTATGTAATACGGTTCGTCCCCGTCGTCAGTATAGTTTGGGTTTTCTTCAACGCGCCTCACCTCAAGTATGCTCACGGGCCCAAGGCCGCGTCCGTCGTAGCCCGGCAGACCGGAGCGGTCGGAGGGCTTAATCGAGCATATCTGAACAAGCGCGCTTTCAACCGGCGCGTTCTGCTCCTTTGCCCTCCAGAGCGGCCGCGTAAGCGCACCGGGGGCGGCCTCAAAATCATAAAACGTATTTCCCTTTTCATCCGTATCCATAAGACCGAACCCGCACTTTTCCATAAGCCGGCCAAGGCTGGCGTAATCCCCGTCGCCAAACTCGATGTCATGGCGCGAATATACCGCATCCGCGTCCGGCGTGGGGCTGGGCGCGGATGAAGGCGGCGCCGGCGGGGAAGCCTGGGCCGTGGGCGGCGCAGACGGCGTTTGCATGTCCGGCGTGCCGCCGCCCGACGTTTGAGGATTTGAGCACCCCAAGGCAAACAGGATCAGAATTACAACGATAAATGCGATATATCTTTTCATATGCTTTCTCCTTACATATTTTTTCGTCTTGGTATCATATTATGTTTACCAGGCTTCATTGTAACCTAGGGTTTCTTTAATGGTTTCAGCTCTCATAACCAGCACCGAATATCCGCAGACAGTGCATACCATATATTGGCCCTGCGTCTTCCAGGTATGGCTCTCCGTGTATAGGTAGTTGCAGGAGGAGCATTTCTTCTTATGGCCGCTTCGGCTGGTTTCAAGAATTGTGCCGCCTGAATGGCTGCTGCATACGGTTATGGGACCTGTCGACGTAAGATAAAAGTAATTTTCATAATCATCTATTGTTGTATTACTGTAATAATAATCTAGTATCCATTTATAGCTCTTACCTTCGTTAGCGAACAGCTTGGCACCGTAATGGTATAAACGGCCGCGGTTGGGACGCTGATAGGTGGCTGCGCTTCCTGTACCGTAAAAAGCCTGGAATATCTTCTTCTCCGAGTTGACCATTATCACGTTCCAGATCGAGCTTAAGTTGCTTAGCAGCCTGGAAAGGCTCGAATCGGAGAGATTATAATTATCGGGATTGTATATCTGATCGTCCGTATTGTCAAATATGTGGAAGCCCGCACTCGCGTTCCTTGGCGACAGGGTTCTGAACCAGCCGAAGTTCTTTACGGCCATACAGGCGGATTTGTGATAGTTGGCATGGCCGGATTCGCTGTAGCCAACCTCGGCGCAGGCCACATATTTGCAGTATGTGAGGAAGTTTACGGTGCTTATCGCCCCGTTGCCGTAAGTAACACGCTTTACCTTTATAGAGGAAGGCATGGTTCCCGAATGCACTGCGCCTATCTTTGAGCCGTCCCCGCGCACCGGCCTGTAACCCCCGCGCTCCTCCGAAAAGCGGACGTCGAAATATTCAAACGCGGTGTCTTCATCCTCGTGATTCAATATCAGGTCCGGCAGGGCCAATGTATCGTGGAATATCCTTCGTTGTCCATCCTCTGTACCGACTGTCATGATCAGGTAATTGTTTCCTTCGTAAAAGAACATGTTATCATTATAAACCGATATATTGAGTTTAACAAGATAGGATCTTTGGTCAACTATATCGGCGTCGATCAGGCTTTTATCCGTTTCACCGCTGCCGGTTACGTCGCACATAAGCTCTACTGCGTTTACCGACGAAACGCTCCATATTCCTTCCTTCTCGGCCAAATTCTGTTCCTCAACGCTTTTCATAAGCTCCCTCTGGCCTGCGCTTAGCAGCATAAAGCCAGTCGGATAGTCCTGTTCCCCGATTGCCTTGAAATATCCGTATATCAGCGCCGCGTCGGATTCGAGAAATGAACGGCTTCGCTCCGCCGCCGCCAGCGGAATAGCTGCTGCAATAAATACAGCGGCAAGCAGCAGCGATATCAATCGTTTCATAATACAAAACCTCCTTTTATTATATCTATATGTAAACATTATAATAAAAGAATTTTTTTGATTTTTAACTTGTTTTATCAACATTTGTCAGAACAATTAAATATAGACCCATATTTCGACATTCTGTTGGGAGTGTTTCACTCCATGCATATAAATTGGCGCGCCTGGGGGTATTTAACCAAAGGCCAGCGGTTTTAGGGATTTATAAACGTGCTGTCAAGCCGCTATAATACATAAAATTCCTTTTCATCCTTATAATATATAGCGTACTTCGCGGTTTTTGAACGTTGGCCAGATTGACACAGCGTTTTCGCCATGTTAGTATTTTTTATGATACGATAAAAAGCGTGTCAGGGAATTAAAGGCGGTTAGTTAAGCGCATAAGCGCTTTCACGTATGTCCCTGGCGTTTTCGCTTTAAGCGTTTTCTCTCCGGATTTCCGGAAATATATACAAGAAAGGGTTTTGGGTATAATGGTTACATTCAAAATCGACGGGCGCACCGTACAGGCCGCAGAAGGCACCACCGTATTGGAAGCGGCACTTGCAGAGGGCATAAGGATTCCTACGCTTTGCAACCTTAAGGACGTAAACAATATCGGCGCGTGCCGCATGTGCCTTGTTGAGGATGCGAAAAACGGAAGGCTGCAGGCTTCATGCGTGCTTCCCGTTGCCGAGGGCATGGAGGTTCTTACAGCTACGCCCAAGGTGCTTAGCGCCAGGCGCTCGGTACTCGAGCTGATACTGTCAGATCATGACCGCTCCTGTCTCACCTGCAAGCGCAATCACCACTGCGAGCTTCAAACGCTGTCTGAAGAGCTTGGCATTACCGACATCGAGTTTGACGGCGAGCGCATAATCCGCACGGTTGACGAGGCATCGCCCAGCATTGTACGCGACAACAACAAATGCATACTCTGCCGCCGCTGCGTGGCGGCCTGCGAGAAAACGCAGGGCGTATGCGCGATTGGCATGCAAAACCGCGGCTTCAAAACCCAGGTCGGCTCAGCCTTTGGAAAAACGCTTGACGACGTAGCATGCATAAACTGCGGACAGTGCATAGCGGCATGTCCCACCGGAGCGCTGACCGAAAAGGATTCGACCAAAGAGGTCTGGGCGGCGCTTGCTGACCCGAATAAAAAGGTTATCTTCCAGCCGGCTCCGGCTGTGCGCGTAGCGATAGGCGAGGAATTCGGCATGCCGATAGGTACGGCCACTCCTGGCAAACTAGCGGCGGCGCTTAGGAGGCTTGGCGCTTATAAGGTGTTTGACGTAGACTTTGGAGCTGACCTCACCATCATGGAGGAGGGCACAGAGCTGCTCAACAGGATAAAGGAAGGCGGAGTGCTGCCCATGATCACCTCATGCAGCCCTGGCTGGGTTAAGTACTGCGAACACTTCTATCCCGACTTCATACCAAACCTCTCAACCTGCAAGAGCCCCAACCAGATGCAGGGCGCGATTACGAAGACATACTTCGCAAAGCGCAACGGGCTTGAACCCAAGGAGCTGTTCATTGTATCGATAATGCCGTGTACGGCCAAGAAGTTTGAGATCATCCGGCCCGAGATGGGGCGCGAAGGCTACCGCGACGTGGACGCGAACCTGACCACACGCGAGCTTGCAAGGATGCTCAAGCAGGCGTCGATTGATTTTGTCAACCTCCCCGACGAGGAGTTTGACCCGATGCTTGGCGATTCAACGGGAGCGGCAGTCATATTCGGCGTAACCGGCGGCGTAATGGAAGCGGCGCTGCGCACTGTGGCGGATGTGCTGACAGGCCAGGACATGGATAAGATCGAGTACGAGGACGTTCGCGGCCTTGAAGGAATAAAAGAGGCGGCTGTAGACGTTGCCGGCATGGAAATAAGGATAGCTATCGCCCATGGCACCGCAAACGCGGGCAAACTGCTCGACGCAATCAGGAGCGGCGAAAAGAACTATCACTTTATAGAGATCATGGGATGTCCAGGCGGCTGCGTAACGGGCGGCGGCCAGCCGTATGTCGATGCGCGCACCAGGTACGAGGTTGATCCCAAGGCCGCGCGCGCCAAGGCGACTTACGGCGTTGACCGCGACATGCCGATAAGAAAGTCGCACAAGAACCCGTCGGTAAAGAAGCTGTATGAGGAGTTTTTGGGCGAGCCCTGCGGCCACAAGTCGCACGAGCTTTTGCATACGCATTACGTCGACAGGTCCAAAAAGTAATCCAAGTACGTACAAGTACGTATAGGAAACGATTGCCTCCGGCGGCTTAGAACCTTTTTTGCAAAAAAGGTTCTAAGAACTCCAAA
>CAYSKA010000043.1:0-10868 GCA_964431505.1 uncultured Oscillospiraceae bacterium | reverse complement strand
AGGTTTTAGCGGCACAATACAGGTATAACAGCATTGGAGGATTTTATGAAGCGTTTAGCTGATATGACCCATGATGAACTGGTGATAATGTATAGGCTTACCCATATAGCATTTATACACTGCAAATCACTGGGCCTAAAACTGAATATGTCCAGAGGCAAGCCAAGCTCCGAGCAGCTTAACCTGTCCGCCGAGCTTGTAGACGTTCCTATAAGCGGTCAGGAGTACCTTTGCGACGGTATTGATATACGCAATTACGGCACGCTTGAAGGGCTTCCTTCATGCAGAAGGCTTTTTGCCGATATACTGGGCGTGAGGTATGAACAGGTTTTTGTCGGGGGCAATGCCAGCCTTACTTTGATGTACGATATAATTGCAAAGGCTTATACGCATGGCCTGCTTCACAGCACTCAGCCGTGGTCTAAGCTTGATAGGGTTAAGTTCTTGTGTCCCTCTCCGGGATATGACAGGCATTTTTCGATATGCAAATCGTTTGGAATGGAAATGATAACAGTACCCATGACCGAAAGCGGACCTGACATGGATATTGTTGAGGAACTGGTCAGGGATGAGGATGTAAAGGGAATGTGGTGTGTTCCCAAATTTTCAAATCCAGACGGGGTAATCTATTCAGACGAAACGATCCGCCGAATCGCCTCATTGCGGCCTGCGGCTGATGATTTTACAGTAATGTGGGACAACGCTTACTGTATACATGAATTCAACAGCGAGTTTGTTTCCTTTTTAAACATCTTGGACGAATGCGAGCGCTGCGGCAATCCTGATATGGTGTTCGAATTTTGTTCCACCTCCAAGGTTACTTTCCCTGGCGCTGGCGTAGCTTGCTTTGCATGCAGCGAAGCTAATATGGAATACATGAAGAAACTGATCGCGGTTCAGTCCATAAGCTCTGATAAAGTAAACCAGTACCGGCATATTCGCTTTTTAAAGGATAAGGCTGGCGCAATTAAACATATGAAGAAGCACGCCGCAATATTAAAGCCAAAGTTCGATATCGTACTGAGCTTTTTAGCTAATGAAATAGCGCCCTTTGACTTTGCCCGCTGGCATGAGCCCAAGGGCGGCTATTTCGTCAGTTTAAACACCATGAATGGGTGCGCGAAACGTACGCACCAGCTATGTACCCAGGCGGGAGTAGTTATGACAGGGGCTGGGGCTACGTTTCCAAATGGCATTGACCCAAACGACAGCAATTTGAGAATAGCGCCAAGTTATCCTCCAGAACACGAACTCAGGCTTGCAATGCGCGTGCTATGTACCTGTCTTAAGCTGGCCGCTGTCGAAAAAATGCTGGGAATGTACTAAAATATGGTTGAATAAAACAGCCTCAACGGAAATGCACACACGGATACTGAACCTTATACACAAGGGCGGAAAGCTTTCCGCCTTTTTATTGTCGTAGTTTGAGCAGTATATCCGTTCAAAATTCGTACAAGATTGTACAAAAAGGTGTTCTTTTTTAGTAATGTGCCGACCACATTTATTTCTTATACTTTAATTATTAAGATGAAAGGAGCAAAAACCATGAATACGGAACGTTTTGATGATGAAATAGGAAACGCACAGTCAGGCTCCCAAAAGGACGAAATGGGTGAACAGCTAAATTGCCGCAAGGAGGCCGGCGACTGCGGGACAGCTGATGCCGGCATCGCCGCTGACTTTGTAAACGAAAGCAGCCAGGCACGTGAGGCGGCGGAGGCCGCTGAACCCACGACAGATCTGGACGTTGCATACGGGCATTATGACGATTCGGATACAATGTGTGACACCTCCGGCAAGGCTGACCAGGAGAATAACACATTCGCCTGCCAGATTCAACATGCTATACCAACCGATAACGATAATAACGTTACCGATCATGTGGATTCAAAGCATGCCAAGGTTAGGAATAAGCGCAGTGTTTCATTTGGGGCGCTTATAGCATGTATGATGGCAATAGCGCTGTTTGCCGGCGGCATAGGAGCTGGACTTACTTATTATGTCACGCAGGGAGGTTCGCAAAATCAAGGCCAGCAAATGTCTGCAACTAATACGCCGTCCCCAAGCGGAAATATAAACCTTAATTATAGCAGTGACAATGTGATCTACAACGACTTAACTGAACTTGCGGACGATTGTATCAAAAGTGTAGTGGGGATTGAAACAGAGTCTGGCAGTGGTTCCGGCGTGATTATAACTGAGGACGGATACATCGTAACCAACTATCATGTTATATCGGGTTATAAAAATGTCGCTGTATATACCCAAGATGGTACCAAGTATGACGCAACCCTGATAGGGAGCGATTCGCAGACAGACCTCGCCGTTTTGAAAATTGAGGCAACAGGATTGAATGCCGCCACCCTGGGCAATTCAGTTAATATCAATATAGGTGAAACCGTTTTGGCGATAGGCAATCCGCTTGGCACTCTCATGAGCACCGTAACCGACGGAATTATTAGCGGCATAAACAGAGAGGTTACAATAGACGGGCATACCATGAACCTGATACAGACCAACGCGGCTATTAATCCTGGAAATTCCGGTGGAGGACTGTTTAATACAAACGGCGAGCTCATCGGCGTGGTCAATGCAAAGAGTATGGGCATTGAAGTTGAAGGTTTGGGGTTTGCCATACCTATAGATACCGCAAAATCCGTCATAAACGATCTTATTGGCCAGGGATATGTCAGCGGAAGGCCCTATCTCGGAGTATCCCTGCAGGATATTGTGATAAGCTACGGCGGGCAGCAAAATCCATACAACTTCTTCTTTGGTCAAGGCCAGCAATATGAGAACAGGGTCCAGGTTATGAGCGTAGAAGAAGGCGGTGCGGCCGCAACTGCGGGAATGCAGGTAAACGACATAATCCTATCCATTGGAGGGACCGAAATTGCCTCTAAGGATGATATAAATTCCCTTCTCATGGAATACAATGCCGGAGATACGGTAATAATAACCGTACAGAGGGGCAATGAGAAAGTTGACCTCACTGTAACCTTAGGTGAACGTACCTCCTCTAACTAAAGTCATTACACCTATTAGGTGATGACATACCCCCAACCATCCTTGATGTTGTGACTCCCCAAACACGGCATCACAAAGAAGCGGCAATAGCCGCTTTTTTGCTTTATGCAAAATTCAAGTCATTGGATTGGACATACAACATATGACGTTGTTTGGCATACTCATACATAAGATGCCCGATGTCTATCAGGAGGTATATCAAACATGTATCAGTTTTTGATTCAAGCCGCACATGAGCTGTTGTTTTTGGTTGGGTATGTCAATAACTCCGGATCGTTTCCCGAACCTTTGAGTCCAGCTGACGAGGAAAAGTATCTGGCCTTATGTGCGGACGGGGACGACGCGGCGCGATCCAAGCTTATCGAACACAACCTTCGGCTTGTAGCCCATATCGCAAAGAAATATGCTACAAACACCAGAGAAACCGATGATTTGATCTCTATTGGCACCATTGGCCTGATAAAAGCTGTGTCAACCTTTAATGATAAAAAGGGAACGGCGCTAGCAACATATGCTGCTAGGTGTATAGAGAACGAAATATTGATGTCCATTAGGGCGGAAAAAAAATCAGCTAACGATCTTTCGCTTAATGATCCCGTGGGAACCGACCGAGACGGAAACGAAATATCAATAGGCGAAACGCTTGGCTCGGACCCTGATTCCGTTCAAAGCAAGGTAGAGCTGTCGCTGGCCGCTGAACAGCTAAGAAGGGCCATGGCGCAATCGTTGACTGAGCGCGAGCGCATTGTTCTTGAGCTTAGATACGGCCTATTAGGAAATAAAAACATGCCTCAGCGAGAAATAGCTTCATTGCTTGGCATATCAAGATCGTATGTAAGCAGAATAGAGTCCAAAGCGATATCAAAGCTGAAAAAGGCGCTGGACAGCCATATCGTATAAAGCACCATTTATTTATATAATTAAAACAAGAGGCTTAGCTTTACGCCTCCTGTTTTAGTATCAAAACATGCTCAGCTGATTCGTCTCAGATAAGCCTTCAAGCAGTCCTATGGATTTGAACATTTCAAGAATAGTGTTGCTTACCTTAGCCCTATCCTTAAAGTCTTTTATTGATGTAAATCTGCTCTCCGAGGCAGCCCTTGCAATCATTATTGCCGCCACATCGCCTACTCCGGCAAGGGAGGTAAACGGCGGCCGAATGCCTTCCTCCTCCAATTTAAACCTCGTTGCGTCGGATTTATAAAGGTCCAATCCAAGCAGTTCTATCCCTCTGAGGCGCATTTCGTAAACCACCTCAAGTATTGTCAAAAGGCCCTTGTCCTTCTCGCTGGCCTTATCGCCTGCATTGGATATAGCGCGTATCCGCCTAAGAAGAGAGTCAATAGGCACTGAGGCCTCAATTATATCAAAAGCATCCGCCCTAACGGTATAATATACGGTATAATAAGCCTTTGGATAATGCACTTTATAATATGCTACTCTAAACGACATCATAACATAAGCCGCCGCGTGTGCTCTAGGGAACATGTATTTTATCTTTTTGCACGAATCTATAAACCATCTTGGTATTTTAATATTGTTCATCCACGCTTCCATATCAGCAGTGAGTCCCTTGCCCTTTCTCACGCTCTCCATGATCTTAAAGGCCATTGACGGTTCACCGCCGTGGGACAGCAGATAATTCATAATATCGTCGCGGGTACATATTACCTCGGAGAGGGTTGCCGTTCCGTCTAGAACAAGGTCCCTTGCGTTTCCAACCCATACGCTTTCTCCATGTGAAAGCCCGGAGATTCTGACCAGCTCCTCCATGGTGGTGGGTCTTGTGTCCATTAGCATCTGACGTACAAACGCGGTTCCAAACTCTGGGATACCGATGCTCCCCACATCGCAGTTTATATCGTCAAGCGATATTCCGAGCGGCTCGGAGGATGAGAATATGAGCATAGTTTCAGGATCGTCCAGCGTTATTGTACGCGGATCAAGTCCCGTAATATCATGCAGCATCCTCAGCGCTGTTGGATCGTCGTGTCCAAGGATGTCCAGCTTGACCAGCTTGTCATCCATGGCATGAAAGTCAAAATGTGTAATTGTAATGTTCTTTTCACTTTTATCAGCTGGAAACTGAACCGGGGTAAAATCGAATATCTCCATATCCTCGGGAACTATTACGATCCCGCCTGGATGCTGACCAGTCGTTCGCTTAACGCCGGCGCAGCCCGATGCGAGCCGCTCCGCCTCAGCCTTTGATATGCTCACTTCCCTGTCCTCACAATATTTTTTCACATATCCGAACGCCGTCTTCTGCTGAACAGCTGATATGGTGCCAGCTTTAAACGCATGTCCAACGCCAAACATCTCCTCTGTGTAGGCGTGCGCGGTAGACTGGTAATCGCCTGAAAAATTAAGGTCTATATCGGGTGTTTTATCTCCTTTGAAACCCAGAAACACTTCAAAGGGTATATCATACCCCAACTTGTTCATTGGCACTGTGCAATTTGGACATTGAATATCCGGCATATCAACTCCGCATCTTGAAGACGCGGCATCCGCATTAAATATCGTATGTTTGCATTCTGGGCATACGTAATGCGGGGGCAATGGATTGACCTCCGTTATGCCCGCTACGGTAGCCACAAACGATGACCCAACAGAACCCCTTGAACCCACAAGGTATCCATCGTCAAGCGATTTTTTAACCAGCCTTTGAGCCATCAGGTACAATGACGCATAGCCATTACTGATTATTGACGAAAGCTCCTTATCAAGCCTTTTTTGTACGGCCTCGGGTAACGGATCTCCATAAACAGCGTGAGCTGTGCCAAACGCCATGTTTTTAAGCTCATCATCCGCACCCTCAAATGCGGGTGCATAGGTCCGCTTATCATCCGGAAATGGCGTCATTGATTCGCACATATCCGCTATCATGTTTGTGTTTTTTATGACGACCTCAAAGGCCTTTTCATCACCAAGGTAGGCAAATTCCTCCATCATTTCATCTGTTGTCTTAAAATACAGCGGCGCCTGCTGAAATGCGTCCTCAAAGCCCTTGGAGTTCATCAAAATCGCTCTGAAAAGGGCATCCTCCGGATTTAGGAAATGCACATCGCCTGTTGCGACAACGGGTATGTTCAGTTTGTCTCCGAGTTCAACAATCCTTCTGTTAAAATCCCGCAGGTCATCCACCGTTTTTACCCTGCCTTCGCGTCTCAAAAAATCATTGTTACCAACGGGTTGAATCTCAAGATAATCATAGAACTTTGCAATTCGCTCAACTTCCTCCTGGCCTAAGCCATTCAGCAACGCCCTGAACAGTTCCCCAGCTTCACATGCGGAACCTATTATCAGCCCCTTTCTGTGAATGCAAAGCAGGCTCCTTGGGATTCTGGGAACACCTTTAAAATGCTCCATATGCGAATATGAAACGAGCTTATAAAGATTTTTTAGGCCTTCACGATCCTTTGCAAGAAGTATAATATGGCTGGCATGGTGCCCATGTCCCTTTTCGTGTCCGGCCTCAAATCCAACGCACATTGGCATAGCGGTCATCCCCGACCTATGCATTTCATCCATAAGCCCAGCAAACACCTGAACAATCGTTTCCGCACGTGGCTCTTCAGTATCAATGGCAAACAGCGCCGACGCCGCCCCAAGACCATAACCGTTTAACTCACGGTGCATATAGCGGGTAAGCATTTCGACGTCTATAAAGCGGTCTTTTAGGCTTGCGTTAAAGCGGCGGGCCAGGCTGCACATCCTTATCAGTTCGGCCCTTGACTCAACGACCAGGGTACTGTCGCCCAAAAAAGCCATAAGATCGGCAAATATACGTTCCAGCTCAGGATTTGATTCCATTGCGGCGCCGCTATTTATTGCGTCAATATCAAACTTCGATGGTTCCTCATATTTTGTCGATATATAAAACCTGTCAATTATCCTGCCCGCGGTAAATCTAACCGAGCTAACGCTGATTTCCCCCGATGAGCCGGCATTGCCGTCCGTATAGATTGAAATGGCTGCAAACTGGCTGTCAAAATCAATACAAAATCCATCGTTAATCAGATAACCTTCAACGCCAAGTATAGCCTTTATACCCGCACTTTTGGCAGCGCTTACAGCTGACGGAAAGCCATGGACAACCCCATGGTCAGTAATCGCTACCGCCTGATGGCCAAACCTTTTTGCCGTATTAACCGCATCGTTGTCCCTGCCTTCCGCCTTTAGCAGGGCGTCCATAGCGGAAAATCTTGTATGAAGGTGCAATTCAACACGTTTTTTGGCATAATTATCCTGCCGCTTCTCCGCTTGCGTACAGTTTATATCATAGGGCATCAGGACCATCTCGCCAGTAAATCCGTCCTGCCTGTAATCTCCCCTTATTATTAATTCATCACCCCGTTTTTGGCATTCCCTCAGCTTATCGGCAATGGTCTTTTCATCCTCATCCCCAAGGAATAATTTAACGGGCAGCGTGTTTGTTTGGTCGGTTACGCTCAGCAGGAGAATGCATCCGCCGTTTTTTCTGGATTTCTCCTCCATTGAAAATATGCTTCCCTTAACAGTAATGCGTCCTGAATCCTCCCTTACGTCGGACATCAGTACAGCTTTTGATTTGATGGCGCGCCCGAATACAACTTCCTTTTCACCTGTTTTATTTGAAGCCTTATTTTTACGTTGTACTTGAACTTCGCCTAGCTCAGGCCTTTTGGAGCTTGGCATTGATATGGCGGAATCCGGGCAGATAAAAAGCGCATCCTCAATTCCAAAGCTATCCCTCAGGATAGTCCTCATTAGTTGCTCGTTCTCCGTTCCCGTTATGATCTCCGCAGCAGCAGCCGGCACATACAGGGTAAGCATACCATCGGTTTCCGAAAGCTTGGACCGCCTTATAATTGGGCTTAGCATTGGCAGCAATTCGCACCACGTTTCCATTATCACCTTTGCCGCCTCTGGATCGTCGGAAAGCTGTTTTCTGGCGAACGGAAACCTTACCGTCAAATCAAGGTTCAGGTATTCACCCGTACACGAACGAACTGCTTCCGACAGCTTTGATTTTACCCTCGCTACCTGGGATGTGGTTAACAGCCTGTCCGATGAAAATACGAGTTGGAGACTGCGCCGGCCTTTATAAAGCTTAGCGCTCTCCAATCCCAGGTGTCTTCCTATATTCTTGCCTAAAATCCCGTTTATGTCCATGTCCCATCACCTGCAATCCTGCGGGCTTCCGAGATGAGAGCCGAAACAGCCTCGTGCTGGGGAGCATTCACAATTATCTCATCCTTTTTGAATACAACGCCCCTGCCTGCACCAAACGCTATACCGATATCAGCTTCCCTGGCTTCTCCAGGGCCATTGACAGCACAGCCCATAACCGCCACTTTAAGCGTTTTATCCGTACAAGACCGGCTTAACTCAGATTCGACCTGACGCGCGATTGACTCAAGGTCTACGCAGCAGCGTCCGCATGTAGGGCAGCTGATTATCTCAATGCCTTTGTCGTACTTTTCGAGTGAACGAAGTATTTCTTTTGCAGCCTTGACCTCATAAACCGGGTCTCCTGTTATTGATACCCTGATAGTGTCCCCTATACCATCCAACAGCAGCGTTCCAATTCCAATGGCGGATTTTACAACAGCCGGCTCTCCAAAGCCCGCCTCCGTCACTCCTACATGAAGGGGTAACTCGCAAATGCGGCTCATAAGCCTATATGCTTCAACCGTATCCATGACATTGGATGCTTTCAGCGATACCACAATATCATCAAAGCCTTCCCCCAATAGCAGGTCTACATGCCGTTTAGCGCTTTCTACCAGCGCTTCAGGTGATGGCCTGCCATGTTTTAAAAGAAGGTCGCGCTCAAGGGAGCCGCCGTTCACCCCTACCCTTATAGGGATGCAATGCTCTTTTGCGCACTTGACCAGCTTCTTAACCCTATCAGCATCACCTATATTACCTGGATTAAAGCGTAATTTATCTATGCCATTATTTATTGATGCAATGGCTAGCCTATAATCAAAATGTATATCGGCTACGAGCGGTATACGCGTCTGTGCCTTTATGCTTTGTATCGCTTCAGCGCACTCCATGTCGTATACTGAAAATCTGGCAATCTCGCAGCCTGCATCCTCTAAATCTTTTATCTGATTCACGGTGGCTTTTATATCCCTGGTATCAGTATTGGTCATGGATTGTATGGATATATTGGCGCCCCCGCCTATCTGAACTCCGCCCACCATCACTGGCCTAGTCATAATTTCTTCCCCCTTTTAGGCTAAATCTCCCACACGGCTTTCATAAGGCTTTATGCATTATCCCCCCGCAAGTCTCGAAATATCTCCAAACGTAAGCACGATCATCAAAACCATCAGCAGGGCAAAACCAATCATATGTATAACCGCTTCTACTTTGACAGGCACCGGCTTTCTGAATACCGCCTCAATGGCCATAAACACAAATCTCCCTCCATCCAGGGCAGGCAGCGGAAGCAGATTTATTATTCCAAGGTTTATGCTTATAAGAACCGCCATTCTAAGCACCGTTTCAAAGCTGCTGCGTACCGCCTGGCCTATGAGGTCTATCATACCTACGGCGCCAACCACATCGCCCTGCTGTACATTGCCTTGGAACAGGGTTCCTAAAAAGCCGAACATCTCGTCGATCATTGAAAACGTATACTTAACCGACCCGCCCCATGCGCTGATAAAGCCGTATTCTTCCCGTATGGCGGCAGCGCCTATCGTTATGCCGATGTAATTGCCCTGCTTTTGAGCGTTATATATATCGCTCAGTCCCAGACTTACCCTCTCTCCGGCGCGGTCAACAACAATTATAGTTGTGCCGTTTGGATCGGCTGATTTAAGCTCCTCCACCGCCTGATTTGGATAGGTTATCGGCGTACCGTTTATCTCTACAATTATATCGCCTTTGAGCATTCCAGCATCCTGAGCAATGCTGATCTCCTGGTCAAAGTCGACTACCTGCGGCATATATTTCAAATCGCCGTATGCCATAAGCGTTATAGCTGAAAATATAATCGCAAAAAGGATATTCATAAACGGACCTGCCAGCACGACAAGCATACGCTTCCATACCGGCTTTGAATTGAAGGAATCGGCATTTTTAACGCCTTCGTCCTCTCCCTCAAATTGGCACATGCCGCCAATCGGCAGGGCTCGTATTGAATATAATATGCCCTTTTTCTCAAACTTTGCCAGCTTTGGACCCATTCCTATGGAAAACTCAACTATTTTAAAGCCAAGCAGCCTTCCCATTCCGTAATGCCCCAACTCATGAACAAAAACCAGTATCCCGAGCACCAATAGAGCTCCAAGTATCGATAGAACTATATCCAAATTGATGTTTCTCCCTTCACCATAATCGGATTAAATGTTATTATATCATACTTTTTCTTGTGCAAGCCTTCTGGACAGCCTATCAATTTCCACTATGGCGTCGTAACTGTCCGCATATGCCAAATTATAAGCCTGCGCTTTTTCCATTGCGTATTCAACGCGTCGAGCTATGTCCAAAAAGCCCGTCTTACCCGCCAAAAACATTGATGCAGCCGCCTCATTGGCGGCATTATATACTATTGGAAGCGCGTTTCCGCCATTCAGTGCCGCATATGCCAGCCTTATTGCCTGGAATTTGACGGCATCTGGCCTTTCAAACGTGAGCGGCCTCTCATCAAGCAGGTTAAGCGGCTTTACCTCGGATTTTATCCTTTCAGGATAGGTCAGCGAATATTGTATTGCTGTCCTCATATCGGCAGTACCCATCTGAGCAATTATGCTTCCATCAATAAACTCCACCATTGAATGTACGATGGATTGGGGATGCAGCAAAACCTCTATTGAATCTCCATTCATATCGAACAGGAA
>CAYSKA010000042.1:0-10897 GCA_964431505.1 uncultured Oscillospiraceae bacterium | reverse complement strand
ATGCGATATATGCAGTAAGAACGATGCGCTAATACATCGCATCACGGTTATAAATGGAAAAAGAACTGAACAGCATTTGTGCGCTGAATGCGCCAGGGCACAGGGCGTAAATGTATTCAAGCTGCCCACGCTGTCAGACCTGCTGGCAGCGTATGCAAAACCTGTTACTGACGCCGTATGCGAGTGCGCGAGCGACATGGACGACTTTAAACGGACGGGCCTGCTTGGATGCGAAGAATGCTACACTACTTTCAGAGACGATTTAATACCTATAATAAAAAGGGCCCAGGGTGGACGAACTGAACACAGGGGCCATATTCCGGGAAGATCTGGCGTAAACAGACTAATGGAGATCAAGGACCTGCGAAACGAACTAGCGGAGGCAGTTGGTAAAGAAGAGTATGAGCGGGCTGCTGTTTTAAGGGATAGGATACGCGCTCTTACGGAAGGCGGTGTGGCAAATGAATAATAACGATGTAATAATGAGTTGCCGCATACGGCTGGCGCGCAATATACACGGAGTTCCATTTGTAAATAAGTTCAGCCAGCAGCAGGCGGAGGAAGTAATCCAGTCCGTAAGCAAAGCGCTTGATGATGGAAATGGATACAACCTGCTGAGAATGTCGGAATTGACGCAAATGCAGCGGAGCCAGCTTGTTGAACGCCATCTTTGCAGCGTGGAACTAACGAAAAGCCCTTATGGCGCTCTCCTTATCGATGAAACGGAGAGAATAAGCATTATGTTAAATGAAGAGGATCATATACGCGTTCAGGCAATATTGAAGGGGCTTGACCTGTCCCAGGCATATGAGCTCGCTTCAAGGGTGGACGAACAGATAGAAAACGGAATTGAATACGCCTTTGATTCCCAATTTGGTTATTTAACGGCATGTCCTACAAACGTTGGAACCGGAATGAGGGCGTCCGCGATGGTGCACCTAGCCGGATTGGCGATAACAGGCCAGGCCGAGGGTCTGCTTATGAATGTAACAAAGCTGGGCTGTGCGGTTAGGGGATTTTATGGAGAGGGGAGCGGAGCTCCCGGAAACATATATCAGATATCAAACCAGCATACGCTTGGCCTGACGGAGGAGGATATCATAAAGAGCCTGAACGATATAATCGGCCAAATAGCGGAACGTGAAATGGATATAAGACAGGCTCTTTCGATGAAAAACGCGATTGAACTGTCCGACATCGCAAACAGGTCTGTTGGTGCGTGCCGCTACGCGCGAAAGTTATCCTATGACGAGGCCATGCAGCATATTTCAAACTTAAAATTGGGCGCAAGCCTTGATTTATCCCCCGTTCCATCGGATACCGCCGACGAGCTGCTGATAAGATGTCAGCCCGCGTCGCTGTGCATCAATACCGGCCACAGGCTTGGCGCTGAGGAAGAGACGGTTGCCCGCGCCGCCATGACCCGGGACATTTTAAAGGACTTTTGATTTTATCTTGAATACTGAGCGGCAAGGATGAAGAGAATCATATTAGATAGATGATAGCTTCCGTTAAGGGAAGATTTATGGTTAGAAAACGACGGATAAGGAGGAGCTATGGGAATTTTCGACCGGTTTACCGAAGGGGCTAAAAAAGCGCTTGCTCTTGCACAGGAAAGCGCAAAACAGCTTGGACATAATTATGTGGGAAGTGAACACCTGCTGATGGGACTGATAAGAGAGGGCGACGGAGCGGCTGCCAAGGCGCTGTATAGGTTTGGAGTAAGCGAAGCGGATGTTGCTGCGAAGTCGGAAGCCATAGTCGGCAGGGGTGACTACCATTTTACAGATAGTTTCGGCTCAACTCCCAGAACAAAGAAAATACTGGAGCTTAGCCTGTATGAAGCAAAACTGCATAAGAACAACTACATTGGCACTGAACACATACTACTTGCAATGCTGAGTGAGCAGGGGTGCGTTGCGGTGAGGATACTCTCTGAATTGGGTGTAGACTTATCATCGCTAAAGAAGCATATTGAACAGGGATTAAGCGGGGATCAGGCGGCCGAGCCAAAAAACGATGCCGGAGCACAACAGGAAACTCCAACGCTCGATAAGTATTCCACAGACATAACAAAGCTGGCGAGAAACGGGGAATTGGATCCTGTAATAGGAAGATCTGAGGAAATACAGCGCATAATACAGATCCTCAGCCGCAGGACCAAGAACAACCCCGTGCTCATAGGTGATCCAGGCGTGGGAAAGAGCGCGATAATAGAGGGCCTGGCCCAGAGAATAGTTGCCGGCGAAACTCCAGACCTTCTTAAGGACAAACGCGTCGTTTCGCTTGATATAGCTGGGATGCTGGCCGGAACAAAGTATAGAGGCGAGTTCGAGGAACGCATTAAGGCGGCTCTGGACGAGCTCAAGGCAAGCGGCAACACAATATTATTCATTGATGAGCTTCATACCATTGTTGGAGCAGGCGCGTCTGAAGGCAGTGTTGACGCTTCAAACATTCTAAAGCCCGCCTTAGCAAGAGACGAGATACAGGTTGTTGGCGCAACTACCCCCGATGAATTCAGGCGGTATATTGAAAAGGACGCGGCGCTTGAACGCAGGTTTCAGCCCGTTTCCGTGGGCGAGCCTACAAAGGAACAGGCTCTTCAAATTTTGATGGGCCTCAGGGATAAATACGAGGCGCATCATAAGGCCAGGATAACGGACGATGCGCTTAAGGCTGCCGTTGAGTTGTCCGACAGGTATATTCAGGACAGGTTTCTGCCGGATAAGGCTATAGATCTTATGGATGAAGCGGCAAGCAGCGTAAGGCTTAAGGCGTATATTGCTCCTCCAGACATGAAGGAGATGGAAGCAGCGCTTGAATCGCTTCTTACAGAAAAGGAGGAGGCTGTCAACAATCAAAATTACGAACGGGCTGCTCATCTACGGGACGAGGAACAGAAGCTGCGCGCTAAGATCTCCGCCCTTAGAGAGGATTGGGATAATACGCGTGAGCAGCGTGAGAGCACCGTTAATGAAGAGGATATTGCCCAGGTGGTAAACCTTTGGACTGGAATACCGGTAAAACAGCTGACAGAGGATGAGGGTACAAAGCTTTTAAGACTTGAGCAGGAGCTTCATAAGCGCGTTATTGGCCAGGATGAGGCGGTTGCGGCAGTATCAAGGGCCATTCGCAGGGCGCGTGCCGGCCTCAAGGACCCTAAACGGCCCATTGGGTCATTTCTGTTCCTGGGACCGACCGGTGTAGGCAAGACTGAATTGTCACGTGCGCTGGCAGAAGCCATGTTCTCCGATGAAAATGCGATGATACGCCTTGACATGTCAGAATACATGGAGCCGCATTCCGTGGCAAAGCTCATAGGTTCTCCTCCCGGGTATGTAGGCTATGACGATGGCGGTCAGCTGACTGAGCGCGTAAGGCGCAGGCCGTACTGCGTTTTATTGCTCGACGAGATAGAGAAGGCCCACCTTGATGTGTTTAACATTCTTCTGCAGGTGCTGGAGGACGGCCGTCTTACGGATTCTAAAGGACGAACTGTGGATTTTCGCAATACGATAATTATCATGACTTCAAACCTCGGTGCGTCTAGGCTTATACAAAATAATACCGTTGGGTTCGGGCGCGATAAAGGGGAGTTTTCGTATGAGCGGATGAAGGACGTTATGATGTCCGAGCTAAAAAAGGCGTTTAGGCCTGAATTCCTGAACAGAATTGATGAAATTATAATATTCCATCCTCTTGAACAGGAACAGACTGCCCAGATTGCAAAGCTGATGCTAGCCAATGTAATAGAAAGGCTTCGCGATAGGAATATTGAGCTTATTGTCACAGATGAAGCGGCGATGCATCTGGCAAAGGATGGCTTTGACATACAATATGGGGCAAGGCAGCTTCGAAGGGCAATTCAGCAGCAGCTGGAGGATAGCCTGAGCGAGGTTCTGCTATCGGGCGAGATAAAACTTGGCGATAAGGTGGAAGCCTACTTGGATGAGGGCAAGCTTAAGTTCCGCGCCGTTAGGCATAGCACAGCGGTTAACAACTAGTTATGGTGGTTTAATATGGATGTGATAAGGTTTGGGCTGGGGATACGTTTTGACGCACTGGGCACTATGCCGGACGATGGTGTAGCAAAGCAGTTTTTTGAAGAGATTTTTTCCGTACTTACCGTAACGGATGTAAAGGGTTTGCACGTGTATGGCGGTCTATGCCAAGAGTGCAGGCGTGCGGGCAAAAATATATACACCATTGTATTCATGGGGGGATCGCTTAAGGATATGCGAAATATCTTTAATAAGCTTGACAACGATGCAGGAGTTAATATGTACCTTGACTCCTCCCTTCCTTACATAGAGAACAACAGGATTGAAGGCATAAGCGGCCTAACCTATTATGGGAGGGTTCAGGGCGACGGCAGGATGAGGGGTGGAGAAGCCCCTCTGTTTGGATTGATTGTGCCTAAAAAACACGGAAGGAAACGTCCTGTAGGAAAAGGCATTAAAATTATGCTTGCACCTGATTCATTTAAAGGCAATTTAAGCTCTATGGAGATCATTAAAAGACTCACAGTTGCCGCCAGGCGCAATTTTCCGGGAGTAAAGGTCGTTCCCGTTCCGATTGCGGACGGCGGCGAAGGCACCGTCGACGCATTTGTAACGGCCTGCAGCGGCACATACCGGCGCATTGAGGCAACATCGCCCAATAATGAGAAAATAACTGCGGCATACGGGGTTTTGCACGGAAAAACCGCGGTGATAGAAATGGCACAGGCATCAGGACTGTCCGTTTCTGCCGGAAGGCTGGACCCAATGAAGGCCACATCCTTTGGTACCGGCGAACTAATAAAGCGCGCATTGGACGAGGGAATAAAGAATATAATAATCGGTCTTGGAGGAAGCGCTACGAACGACGGCGGAATGGGCTGCGCGCGTGCGCTTGGAGTAAGGTTTCTTGACGCAGAGGGCGTTGAGCTATTAGGAAGCGGAGAGGATCTGGCCAAGGTGGCAAAAATCGATATGAGCTTGGTACACCCGAGGGCTAAGGATGCACGCTTTACCGTGATGTGCGATGTTGATAACCCTTTGACAGGAGATAATGGCGCCACATATATTTATGGACCGCAAAAAGGAGCGGATGATGAACAGCTGAAGCTATTAGAGCAAGGAATGCGTTCATACGGCCGGCTTCTTAGCAGCTTGGCAGACATGGACGTTGCCTCTGCAGCAGGGGCTGGCGCCGCCGGCGGGATGGGGGCAATGCTGATGGCACTTTTCAACGCAAGGCTTACGCCGGGTATTGACGCTATGCTTGAAGCTATTGATTTTGAAACGCTTTTAAATCGCGTTTCCCTGGTAATTACGGGCGAAGGGGTGTTGGACTGCCAGACCGCGCGTCATGGAAAGGCGGTGGCCGGAATAATGAAACGCTGCGTAAAGCGTAAAATTCCCGTTGCTATTATTACGGGTGCCATGGGACGTGGGGCTAAAGAGATATATAATCTTGGAAACGCCGGAATTATGACGTTGATTAATGCTCCAATGTCAACTGAGCAGGCAATGGAAAGGGGAACGGAACTGTTTGACGACGCTGCAGACAGGATGTTTCGGTTTATAAGGATGGGAAGGGATGTTGAAAAGATGGGAGCGCCTAAAAGGCCCAAGAGGAGCGCCATGTTTTAGACATTCCACGCTTTATAGCCTCTGTAACTCTAAAATTGTCAAGTATCTCAAAAACCCAGTCTGGGGCAGTTGATAGAAGGGTGGGAAAGAAGGAGCGGTATCTACATAAAGGCACCGTTAATGCTATATTGAATATAGACCTTGCCTATGTGTATATGGATCAAATCATGCGCATGTTATTTAAACGGCGAACCGGCATATGGATTGCCGGTCCGCCGTTTTCAATGCTTTATTGGTCATTTGTCAGCTTGCGTTTGCCGATTGACCGTCTTGAGCCGAATGATCCTTTCTGTAATCCTCAACCGCAGCCTTAACAGCCTCTTCGGCAAGAACAGAGCAGTGTATTTTGACTGGAGGGAGTCCTTCCAATGCTTCGACAACCGCAGAATTGGTAAGCTTGAGCGCTTCGTCAACACTTTTGCCCTTGATCAGCTCCGTTGCCATGGATGATGTGGCAATCGCGGCCCCGCACCCAAAGGTTTTAAATCCAACGTCTTCTATTATGCCATCTCCGTTCACCTTTATAAACATCTGCATTATATCACCGCACTTTGCGTTGCCTACCATGCCAACGCCGTTTGCATCCTCTATCTCCCCCATATTCCGTGGATTGGAAAAGTGGTCCATAACCTTATCGGTATACATATATATCCCTCCTGAATCAATTTATTGCTTAGTTATATATAATGGCGACATCGCTCTCAGCTTTGAAACTATACGTGGAAGTGTCTCAAGAACATAATCCACTTCCTCATCCGTAGTATTGCTGCTAAGGGTAAGGCGCAGAGAGCCGTGTGCTATTTCATGGGGTATTCCCATTGCCAGTAGCACGTGCGAGGGGTCTAGCGAGCCAGAGGTACAGGCCGAGCCGCTTGATGCGGCAATGCCGTTTATATCAAGCATCAGCAGTATCGCTTCTCCCTCAATATACTTTATGCTAAAATTTACATTTCCGGGAAGCCTCTTTGTCGGGTGGCCGTTCAGCTTAACCTCATCTATCCTTTTAGGTATTTCCGCGATAAGCCTGTCGCGCATCCCCTCGACTCGTGCCATATCCCTATCCATATTTGACATTGCCAGTTCTATAGCGGCGCCAAGCCCGACTATCCCAGCTACATTCTCCGTACCTGCCCTGCGTCCGCGCTCATGCGCCCCACCCACGATTACGGGGGTAATCGCTACGCCTTTACGCACATAGAGAGCGCCTACTCCCTTAGGACCATGGAATTTGTGAGCTGAGAGGGAAAGCATGTCTATATGCATTTCCTTCACGTCTATAGGCACATGCGTTACCGCCTGCACAGCGTCGGTGTGAAAAAGGATTTTCCGGTCATGACATATTTGACCTATCTCCGCAATCGGCATAATGGAGCCTACCTCGTTGTTGGCAAACATAATGGTTACGAGGATGGTATCCTCCCGTATTGCATCCTCTATCTGTTTTAGGGTTATCATTCCATATTCGTCTACAGGCAGATATGTGATGTCAAACCCCTTGCGGGCCAGCTCCTCGCAGGCGTGAAGTACAGCATGGTGCTCCACGGTGGTCGTTATAATGTGCTTTCCCTTCTTTTCATTTTTAAAGGCAGCGCCTTTTATAGCCATATTATCCGCCTCTGTTCCGCTGCCGGTAAAGATAATTTCATCAAAGGCAGCGTTTATTGCCCTGGCTACCTGCCCCCTTGCCTTATCAACGCCCTTTTTTGCGTCCTGACCAAACGAATGCACGCTTGAGGCATTGCCGTAAATATCCGTAAGATACGGCATCATAGCGTTGAGTACCTCAGAACTTAGTGCGGTAGTTGCCGCATTATCCATGTAAACCTTCATCATTTTTGTATACGCTCCATCTGATTTTTATAGTCGTCCGCCATATCCTTCAAAGTTGTGTCGGATAGTACGTCGTTTATTCTGTTTTGCAGCTTAAGCCATAATGGACGCGCCGAACAGCTGCAGGCGTTTTTGCACTTAATCCTTCCAATGCTTACACAGTCGGCTATAGTCGTTTCCTCAAGAACGTCCAGCACATCAAACACGCTTATCTCCTCGGGCGAGCGTGATAGGACATATCCGCCCTGAGCGCCTCTTGTGGCGGTTACAAGGCCAGATTTGCGTAAAGAGGCTATTATCCTTTCAAGATATGCCTCGCTAATTTCCTGCTGCTGCGCCAGCGATGCGGTACTTACCGGAATCCCTTGTCCATACGCAAGGGCAAGATCAACCATCGCCTTTAGACCATAGCGTCCTCGCGTGGAAAGCTTCATTGAGGTTACCTCCCATGAATTCCTACTAGTTTGGTCGGAATTATTTTAGCATATGCATTCCGCTTTGTAAATAGAATGTGAGTAGTTAATTCGTGATATGTTTTTTCATCACTAGCAAAATTTTGAAAGGATGATTTATACAAATCATTTACATAACAGATGAACGATGATATAATTCAGTTTATATTACCATGCCATGGAGGTACTTTTAGTGGAAAAACGACCATACATTTCGTGGGAGCTAGCAGAAAGCTTCCTTATTGATGCATTCACGGCCGCCGGCGTTCCTGAGGCTGATGCAAGGATATGTACAGATGTGGTTCTGGAGAGCGACAGGCGCGGGATTGAAAGCCACGGACTGAATCGGTTTAAACCCATATATATTGACAGGATAAACGCTTTAATATTAAATCCAATTACTGAAATTGAAATAGTTAGGGAAACTCCGACCACTCTTGTGATTGACGGCCATGACGGAATGGGAATGGTGACTTCGCATAAGGCAATGAGCATGGCTATTGATAAGGCAAAGGCGCTTGGAATGGGTATGGCTGCAGTCCGCAATTCCTCTCACTACGGTATTGCCGGCTACTATGTTACCATGGCGACAAAGGAGGGGCTTATAGGGATTACGGGAACGAATGCGCGCCCCTCAATAGCCCCGACGTATGGTTTAGAAAATATGCTTGGAACCAATCCTATAACGTTCGGATTACCCACAGACGAAGATTTTCCATTTGCTCTGGACTGCGCCACATCTATTACACAGCGCGCAACAATCGAATACTTTGCGCGTCAGGGGCTTGATACCCCAAAAGGAATGGTTATGGATATGCAGGGCAATCCCATGACGGACAGCAACAAAATATTAGAAGCCTTAAGCGTGGGCGAAGCCGTACTGGCACCCCTAGGAGGGCAGGGCGAGAATCTGGCGGGATATAAAGGATATGGTTACGCCACAGTGGTTGAAATTTTGTGCGCTGCGCTGCAGGCCGGAAGCTATATGAGAATGCTTACTGGTCTGCAGGACGGAAAGAGGGTTCCTTATCATTTAGGGCATTTCTTTATAGCGATAGACCCTGATGCATTCATGGGCCGCGAGGAGTTCAAGAAAACCTGCGGCAATATTCTCAGAGAGCTAAGGGCCTCAAAAAAAGCACCTGGACACGACCGCATATATACGGCTGGAGAGAAGGAATATATCGCATGGCTTGACAGAAAGGATAAGGGAGTCCCTGTTGGGCCTGGCGTACAAAAGGAGCTGATCGAAGTAAGGGATATGTTTAAACTGAATTATGTGTTCCCATTTGAGAACTAATCTAATTAACTTAACGGGGCTGTATTGCTAACGGCCCCCTTTTTGGGATTCGACCCCTTTATTCTTGCTTTTTTCACCCGATATAAGCTGTATAATCGCCAAGCCCAGCAAAAATATCCCGAATATTCTTCTAAGCCATTCCGATGATACAACCATAGCCAGCATCGCACCTGCAACAGCGCCTATAATTCCCGCAATGATTATGGGTATGCAATCCTTGAAGTCAATGCGTCCCTCCCTGCGGTGAATAAAAATTGCTATTATAGCGGCAGGCAAAAACGAGAGCATGTTTATGCCCTGCGCAGCATGCTGGTCAATAGAGACGAGCAGGGTGAGAATGGGTATTAGAACTGTTCCGCCGCCCATTCCCATACCAGCGGCAACCCCTGAGATAAGCCCGCCGATTATGCACAGAAATTCGGCCATATATCAACCTCCAAATATCATCCACAATGCGGCGGCAAACATTAAAATGGAAAAGATGCGGTTAAGCCATAACTTGCCTAGCTTTCCGAGCAATTTAGCCCCAAGCAACCCTCCAACAAAAAAGGCTGGCGCCGTCCATGGCAGCATATCCCACTGTATTGCGTTATTGAATAGGTAAACTGCAATACTGACTACTGTCAAAGGCAGCATGATACAGATTGCGGTTGCATGTGCCTTTTTAGATGGCATTTTACATAGCTTATTTAAAGCCAGCACTGCCACCATGCCTCCTCCCGCGCCAAAGAGACCGTTGCACAGCCCTGTAACTACGCCGGCTGTTATACTAAGCAGCGCCGTAGGCCTTTTTTTACTAGAGTTTTTGTCCATTTTATGAGTTTGCTCAAAGCAAAATTGTTTGATTCAAATTATTATAAATATTGAAGCAGCTGGATAGCGGTTGCAGAAATCGATCGTGTTTTTATAGCGCTTCGGAATGCAGCTAAAATTGCATATAATCAAGCGCAAGAATAACTTTACGTTTTTGATTTAAGGTAAAAAAACGGGCTTTCTAAGCCCGTTTCAACATACTTAAACCAAATTGGTTCCCCTATTCGTTTGAGTTCATAGATACATGCATATCAATAATCTCTTCCTTTGTAAGCAGGCTGAAGGTAGCCAAATAATCCTGTGTAAAATCTACGGTTACCTTATTTTCATCAACGCGGGGATTCTGGTACAGTCCGGATGCAACAATGGTTGTGGCATATGTCTGCGCCATATCCTCGGTCTTAAGCGTTGTTACGAGATCTGCTGATTTAAGGGTATCGCCGTCATAATAATATGTAAATAGCTGAACGGTATCATTTAGCGTTATCGATATTACGGCGTTCCCATCAATTATTTCAGCCTCAATTTTTTCAACCGGCTCTTCTGTAGGCATGGCTCCCGAAGAATTGGGAACGTCGGGGGACGAAGTGTCGGGTGAACCCTCAGCTGTTGGGGAAGCCGAGGGAGCGGAGCTGTTCTTTAAAGTGTTGTCATCCTTTCCACAGGCGGTAAGGGACAGCAGGAGAGTAACTATAAGTACTATGGATAAAACTTTTTTCAATTTAATTTGTCCTCCTAGTAAGAGATAAAACTCGTCACAATATCTATTTTGCTTAATTATAAGCTTTTTGATTATATCATATCGCAGCGCTCAATAACAGTACTATTTATTGTATAAAAATAATGCTATCGGGATAATTATT
>CAYSKA010000041.1:0-11042 GCA_964431505.1 uncultured Oscillospiraceae bacterium | reverse complement strand
GACCAAAAAGGATAAATCCTCGTCTGCTTCATCCTCTAGCAGGTACTCGGGCTATTCTGGCGGCGCTGGCAGCTCATATACGGGAAGCAGCGCCTACTCCGGCCCAGAATCGCAGGAGTTTTCAAGAGCGCGGGCATTTATATCCCAGGGAAACCTTCAGGCGGCCAAGTTGGTGCTTGACGCAATAAAAACACATAATGCCGAGTGGTATTTTCTATACGGGATAATATACCTAAGGCAGGGGTGGTATGATAAGGCAAATGAATTTATAACCAGGGCCTATCAAATGGATCCCAACAACGCTGAATACAGGAACGTATATTCAACGCTGAAGAGTTCCGGATCGCCCTATGGAAACGGAGGCGGCTTCAACCGCACGGGCGGGTCCTCATGCAGCACCTGCGATGTCTGTTCAGGCTTGATCTGCGCTGATTGCTGCTGTGAAGCCTGCGGCGGCAACCTCATCCCCTGCTGCGGATGCAGGTAGTAAAAGGGGGCTATAGCTTGTATAAATTAACGCCTACCTTGAGGGTTACGCTGAGCGCCATGACCGTGGCGCTAACCATGCTTTTCCTGTTTGCGGCCGCTACCCTTCCAACAGGCAGGCTCGTGTGCTATCTTCTGGCGTCCGTATTTGTATTTGCGCTGACAAATGAGGGAATGTACCTTGGTGCTGTTTTGTCCTTTTTAGCAACCTCAGCGCTTTGCTGGCTGATCATTCCCGGCAAGCTCTCTGTAGCGCCATATGTAATAATACTTGGCCATTACTGCATCTTTAAGGATTTTCTTAAAAACCGTATTGGAGACCGGATTATCGGGTTCGCCTTAAGGCTGTTATACTGCAATCTGTTTACAGGAGCGGGAATTGCGCTCGGGATCTATGTCTTTAATCTGGATTTAGCTCAGCTTGTGCCTGAAATGCCCCTTTGGCTGATAGTAGCTGTGCTTGAGGTCGGGTTTATATGCCTTGATCTTCTCACCACAATGTGCCGGACGATCTACATAAACAGAATCCGGAATTCTCTTATTAAGCGAAAGTGAACCTGCGGCCATGTTAATAGAGAGCTTGAATACGTGTATAGCTCAGGCTTAGGACGATCCTCAAGCAACAGCGCCGCGCTTAAAACTCTCAGAATATTTAAACCCCCTGTAGCATCCGCCTATATTGGGGGTTTTGCATTTATACGAACGTATGAGTGCTAATGAGGCTTAAATATTAGAAATACTGTGAAACTAGCATATCTCTCTCAATGGCCTGAGGTCAAGACCGTTGAATTGATTTAAAAACTCCGCCACCTCTCCTGCAATCATCCTGACGCCCCCAGGCACATCGCTTTCTATGTTAAGCGGTATAAGCGGATCATGAAGCGACATTCTTATTAAGAACCATCCTTCCGCTGTGTCAACGTTTACCCTTACGCCCTCATAGTTATCCTTTTCCACTCTCCAGCCGCTTTTCTTCGCCGCGTATTCATCCATCTTTTCAAGTACAAGATTGCCATAGGCGGAGAAATCAGGTTCGGCTATCCTCAACCTGAACTCCTTGACCTCCACGGGCTCCTCCAGTCCATCTATGAGGTTTTCAAGGCGTGATCCATCCTCAACTCCCCGTGCCATTTCAATCAGCAGCTTTGCAATGAGATACGCGCCGTCGTCAAGAAAGTAATTGTCCCTAAACGCGCCGTGGCCCGATGTTTCCATTGCAAGGGGGCAGTCCACTCTCTGCGAATTCAACCGCTTCGCCTCATTTATCACATTGCGGTATCCGCGCTTAAAACGCCTGTGTATCCCTCCCCTTTTCTCTATAAAGGATTTCAGCCCCACGGATGTAATTGAATCCGTTACTATCGTAACATTTGGATGTTCCCTGAGCTCTATTGCGGCCATCATAGCGATAAGCCCGTTCCGGTTAAGGCTGCGCCCCCCTTCAAGCACCGCTGCCGCCCTGTCAACATCCGCATCGAATATAATCCCAAAATCAGCGTTATTTTTAATTACAGCAGCTCTAACGCTCTCCATGGCAACAGGATCTTCGGGATTTGGCGAATGATTTGGAAAACGCCCATCCGGCTCTAAAAATACGCTTCCGCTTATATCGGCGCCCAATGGTCTGAGCACTTTTTGAGCAAAAAACCCTCCCGCGCCGTTTCCAGCATCTACAACTATGCGCTTGCCCTTGAGCGGATGCAGATAATCTCTGGCATTTGCCCTCCGCCTTACCACTTCAACCATATCGTCAGCGTAAACGGATAAAAAATCCTCATGGACAACCTTCATCTCCTCGGGTAAGCTTAACGCCGGACATTCCTGCGCGGCCTTCAATATATCAATGATATCCCCCTTTTCAAGGCCTCCCTCACGGGTAAAGAATTTAAACCCGTTCCTGTCCATCGGCAGATGGCTGGCTGTAACCATTACCGCGCCGTCATACATGAACCCTTCCCTTACCGTGCTCATAAACATGGCCGGTGTGCTTGCAAGGCCGAAGTCCGCTATCCCTATTCCGCTTGAGGCAAGGCCCTGGGCAAAATACCATGACAGCTCACGGCCAGTTTCTCTGGAATCGCGGCCAATGGCAACTCTGACTCCGCTGCCAGACCGCACTTTTACCCATCTGCCAAACGACCAGCCGATCCTTCTTACAACGTCGGGTGTAAGCGCAGCATGCTCTCCCATGGCAACGCCCCTTATATCGCTTCCATTTTGTAAACTTAACAATTCCATTGTTTAATCCTCTGCAAAATAAATATGGTCTGCTATGCTAATTGTTTTAGGTCAGCTCAAAACTTTACCAAACCTGCGCGCCCTAATTCGGGGTAGTGCCCCATTCAGTTCCGGCGCGTTTGGCCGCACAACCTAATTTTAATCCATCCGCCTAAAAAGGCGCCTATGACGCCTTTTTAAAACTCTTTAACCCTAATCCCGGGTAATGCCGCACTAAAAGCGGCTGTCCGCGCCGGCCTTCATTCCAAGCGGCGCTTAAACTCCACGTCACTCCATAAAGGATCCGCCATACTCGTTATTGTAAATCTCGTTTCCGATTAAGTTAAGGTCGCCTATCTCCAAATCGCATTCAAAGTAACTCCCCGAACGCCATACCTTTAAATGCATCTTATCGCCTACTCCCTTGCTGCGTATCTTGGCAAGGAAGCCCTCCTGCGTTGGAGCGGTTATTTCGTCGCATTCCACTATGATATCATCAGCTCTTAGCCCTGCCCTGTACCCAGGTCCGTCAGCTATAACCGTATATACAAGCAGTCCCTGAGGCCTTCCATACGCTTCTGAATAGACCTCGTCAATATGTATTACAGAAACGCCTATGCCTGGACGTTCCATATGTCCTTGCGTGATGAGCGCCGTTATAATCTCAACCGCTCCGTTTATGGGAATTGCAAAGCCCAAGCCCTCGGCTGAGATTGGATTCCCATTGTCGTCATAGCCGGCTGTAATGGTCTTTGCGCTGGTAATGCCTATGACCTCACCGCGCATGTTAAGCAGCGGCCCCCCGCTGTTGCCGGGATTGATAGCTGCGTCCGTCTGTATATACGTGTTGGTCTTTCCGTCGATATTAACATCCCTTGACGTTGAGCTGATTATTCCAAAGGTTGGAGTGCCGGCCAGGTTTGCACCTGTGGGATCACCGATTGCCACTACAAACTCCCCGATTCTCGCGCTGCCTGAATCGCCAAGCTTAAGCGCACTAAGACTGGCCGAGTTTACCTTTAAAACCGCGACGTCAGCCGTATAATCCGTACCCAGCACCTCTGCGTCAAGCTCCATGCCGTTATTAAGCGTTGCCGTTACCCTGTCAGCGCCCTCAATTACATGAGCGTTGGTTACAAGATAGCCGCTGCTGGATATTATAAAGCCTGAACCGGTACCCTGGATTCCCTCTGTAAACAGCGCCCCCAGCCTGTAATCCCCGACATAGTTCGTTATGCTGACAACACCCGATGAAACCGCCTCTACTATCTCAGGTATTGGATTTGTAGTATCGGATATCTCCGGCGCTACGCCGTCAAGGGCAGCCATAGGCCGCTGAGTTGTATCCGGATACGGCGTGTTGCCAGTGTCCCCGCCCGGATCCTCCGTTTGAAAAGGAGTGGGCGGCGTAAGGGATCCTGGCCTTGTTGGAGCGGGGCTGGCGATTCCCGGATTAGGCCTCTGGCTGTCCGGAATAAAGATCGAGATGATCAAAATGCCCAATATCACCACTATAAGGGCAACCGCCAAAACGGTGCCAAAGCCGCCCTTTTTGTTCGGCGGCTGCGGCTCTCCTGTAAATTCATTAAATCCTGTATAACTGCTGTTATCGGAATTGGTGTTAAAGCTCATGAATGCACCTCCTGTTATGATTATACCCTATAATCGACGCTGTTCCAACTTTAAATTGGTATATATCAATTTTTATCGCCATTTACCGCGTTCTTCGGCGCCTGCTGCACGTTAACCCGCTTCTTGACCTGCGCAGCGCGCTTTAGGGTAAAGGTAAAGCAGGCGCCTTCACCTACGCTGGACTCGGCGAATATATCCTGGCCATGCTGTTCCAAGATGCGCCTGACTATTGATAATCCAAGGCCTGTACCGGACGTGTTTGACGGCGTATGCGCTTTTTCCGCTTTATAAAACCTGTCAAAGACATATGGCAGATCCTCCTTGGAAATTCCCGCTCCATCGTCCTTGACGCTGACATAACAGGCGTCGCCGTTAAACCGCGTCTTCACAGTAAGAACGCCTCCTTTAGGGGAAAACTTTATCGCGTTGTCGACAAGGTTTCTTATAACCTGGGTTATCCTGTCCCCGTCAGCCTTTACATAGCTGTTATTTTTGGCAAGCTCAAGCCGCATGTCGATGTTTTTGGCGTTTATCTGCGCTTCAAATGTTATAAGCGTCCTCACAAGGAGCTCGTTTATGTCGAATATGGTTATATTTAATACACTCTGGCCCGATTCTATGCGCGCAAGATCAAGCAGGTCGTTTACCATTGACGTCATGCGCCTGTTCTCGGACAATACAATATTAAGGTATTTACCGTATTCCTCCTTCGGGATCGTGCCATCGCTCATTGCCTCAAGAAACCCTCTCATTGAGGTCAGGGGCGACCTCAGCTCGTGTGAAACGTTGGCCACAAAGCTCCGGCGCGCCTGCTCCAGCGTGTTCAGCTCGTCTGCCATATGGTTAAAGCTGCGCCCTAGCTGGCTAACCTCATCCTGTCCCCGCATATCAACCCTTGCGTCAAAGTCGCCGCGGGAAAACCGCATTACAGTATTGTTCATCAGCTTAATGGGGCGCGTGATTATGTTGGTTATATAAAAAACTGCAAGCGTGGCAAAAAATACGGCAATCAGCGCTGATAATAAAATATCCATATATACCTGAGTAATCGACTCATATAAACCCGTCATATCGATATGCATAAAGATTACCCCCAGGGCATTGCCGCTGTCGTCCTTTATAGCTTGAAAAACGGTCATGGTAGGAAAAGAAACCAGGTTTGAGAACATTTCCATAACTATTGAGGTACCGCCCGACGCCATAATCGTTTCAGTTTCCTTGCTCAGATCCACCTCGTCGCATGACGCCCATTTATTTCGGGAGTCCTCGTCAAAAAAAGAAACCTTCCCCAGAGAGGGGTCGGTAAATCTTAGCTGAATAAACGAATCATACTGCCGCGCGCTGTTAGTAAGCTGCTCAACCGCAACCGCGCGCCGCTCTTCGTTTGTATAACGGGACGCCACAACCGTGGCAAGCGCGCTGCATTCGCGCCGCATCTCCATTTCCCTTTCTGATACGTACCGCCCGCGGAAAATGCCCGCCATCGTTACGCCCAGCACAATAAGCATGCCGAGCGCAAGGGCGAGATATATCGTGAGCATTTTGGAAAACAGCGTCTTAAACATCAATTCGTCTCATACAAAACGGAGCGCCCATTCAGTCTTCATCCTTTGAAGTCTCAAACTTATAGCCCACGCTCCATATCGTTTTTATCTCCCAGCCCTTTGCATCAGCGAGCTTTTCACGTATTCTCTTTATATGCACGTCAATGGTCCTTGAATCGCCATAGTAGTCAAAGCCCCATACCTGCTCCAAAAGCTGCTCACGGGTAAATACCTTTCCCTCGTGCGCAGCCAAAAAATGGAGCACCTCCAGCTCCTTTGGAGGCATTTCTATACGCTTTCCATTGAGCCTGACCTCATATGTTTCAAGTGAAACGGAAAGGTTACCGTATGCAATATTGTGATCCTGCTCGTTTCCTGACGACCGGCGCAGCACCGCTTTTACCCTTGCAATCAGCTCTTTAGCGTCAAAAGGCTTGACAATATAATCGTCGGCGCCCTGTTCCAGGCCCTGTATCCTATCCATAGTATCGCCCTTTGCGGTAAGCATGATTACCGGAACGTCGCTGTTCTTACGGAGTTCTGAAAGCACCTCCCACCCGTCCTTGCCCGGAAGCATTACGTCCAGGATTACCATAGCGGGGTTGCATAATGCAAACGCCTCTTGGGCAAGGTCTCCGCGCTCACACGTATGGACAGTAAACCCAGCCTTTGTGAGATACATCTCAATGATGGCCAGTATATTTTTATCATCGTCTATAACAAGTATAATGTTTTCCATGGCGCCCCTCTATTTTTGATATTTTCCAGTTGCCCGATCAAATAAACTATGCATCCATAGCTAAACGGGTTTTACCTCTATGCCTTCCCTTTTAAGCAACGCGGCGGCAACCCCGTCACCCTCCCGCAGCGTACCGGTAAAACTGCCGTCGTATATTTCCCCTGCCCCGCACGAAGGGCTTTTTGACTTAAGCAGCGCGGTCATTGCTCCAGCGGCCCTCGCTATTTCAAGCGCGGCGTATGCTCCCTGAAGGAATTGTTCCGTTACGTCCCTGCCGCGCAAATCCCTCACCCTGGCACGGCCGTTTAATACGTCTTCCCCGTCCCCTCCCAATATCTCGGCCGGAGGACGTGGAATTTCAAGCCCACCGAGACATTCGGGGCATATTCCGACGAAATCATTGGCCTTTAGCAACTTTATTACCTCTGTGTTGGGCTTAGAGCCGCCGTCATATCTGCACTTATGCCCCAACAGACATCTGGATACAATTATCATATATCTTTACCCCATCGATGTACAAGCTATATCGGATTAATTCAAAAAGTTTTTACATATGTGTATCTTTTTCGCCTTATTCAAGGGCGGATGTTTAAAACCGCCCCTAACCCTGCACCCTTACTTTTTTAGCACAACGGCAGTTACGCCGGCGTCGCCCTCTCCATACGCGCCCTGCCTGTAGCTGTCGACAAGCCTGTGGGTGCGCAGATAGTTCTGAACGCCTGTCCTGAGCGCCCCCGTACCCTTGCCATGGATAATAGTTACCTCGTTTAACCCGTTCATAGCGGCGTTTTCAAGATAGCGGTCAACCTCAATGAGGGCTTCGTCAACCAGCATTCCCCTTATGTCGAGGGTAAGGCCTATCGGCTGTTTTTCAAGCGTTATCTTCTGCTTTACGGTATCCTTTCTCTCGGACTTTGCCGTTCTAAGATCGTTTAGCTTGACGTTTAGCTTCATTATGCCCACTTGAACCTGAATGTCGCCCTTTGCATCGGCTGAAAGCACAGTGCCCCGCTTATCAAGGCTTACTATTAAAACATCGTCGCCCGGTTTAACGGATTTTGGCGGCTCGCCTAAATCCTTTGGTTTGTTTTCCTCCACATCAAGCAGCTTGCCTTCCTGCCTGCGCATCTCATCCCGGCTATCCTGTATTATCCTGTCCGCGGCGCTTTGGTCGATGGTCTTTATTGACCGTATGTTGGCGATCAGCTTTTCCATCTCACGCCTTGTGTCCTGAACCAGCCGCTTCGCCTCCTCGCGCGCCTTTGCCTGATAGCCGCGTTTCGCGTCGTCGAGCTTTCTTCGCTCCTTCTCAGCCTCATCCCTCAGCGCGTCCAGCTCAGCCCGCGCCTGTTCAGCCAGCCTTCTCTCCTGCTCCGCTATCCTGCGCTGAGACTCGGCGCCCGATATTACATCTTCAAAGCGTATATCCTCATTCTTAAGGAATTTCCTTGCCCTCTCAATCACAAATTCATCAAGTCCCAGCCGCTTTGATATCTCAAAGGCGTTTGATTTTCCAGGGATGCCTATGAACAGCCGGTATGTCGGGCAAAGCCTGTCTATATCAAACTCCATGGAGGCGTTTTCCATACCCCCGCGCGCAAGGGCGAATGCCTTGATCTCGCTGTAATGCGTGGTAGCAAGGGTTACAGCGCCCCTTTCATGCAGCGATTCAAGAATGCTCATGGCCAGCGCGGCGCCCTCTACGGGGTCGGTTCCAGCTCCCAGTTCGTCCAGCAGCGCCAGCGAACCGGAATCCGCATTGTTCAGGATGTCGACAAGCCTCGTCATATGCGATGAAAACGTTGAAAGCGACTGCTCTATCGACTGCTCGTCTCCTATATCGGCGTATACATTGCTAAACACCGCAAGCTGGGTGCCCACGTCGGCCGGAACGAACATCCCCGACTGGGCCATCAGCGTAAACAGCCCTACAGTCTTGAGTGTAACGGTCTTTCCGCCGGTATTCGGTCCGGTGATAATTAGAGTTTTAAAGTCCTGCCCAAGCCATATATCTATTGGCACCGCCGTTTCCTTAGGCAGCAGCGGATGCCTTCCGCGCACTATCCGTATGCTTCCTTCGCCGTTCATCTCAGGCCGCACTGCCCTCATATCCCTGGCAAGCGCCGCCTTGGCGAATCTGAGGTCTATTTCCCCGATTAGGATGAGCGCCTCGTAGATATCGTTCCCATATGGGGCGACCATTGCCGTAAGCTCCGTTAAAATCCGTTCCACCTCATCCCGTTCCTCGGCCATGAGCCTCTTATACGAGTTTCCTAGCTCCACTACGGCAGACGGTTCGATAAAAAGCGTTTGGCCGCTTCCCGACCTGTCATGCACAAGGCCCGGAATCTGCCGCTGGTTCTCCTGTTTTACAGGTATGACAAACCGTCCGTTGCGCATCGTAATAATGGGTTCTTGCAGATATTTCTGATATGTCGATGATCTGATCATGCTGTTGAGCTTTTCACGAACGCGCTCGTTTACCACCTTTATCTCCCGCCTGATCCTGGATAGCGCGGGAGAGGCCCCGTCAAACATTTCGTCCTCATTGATTATGCACCTTTTTATCTCATCCTCAATGAACAGGTACGACGGCAGGTTTACCGCCATCGCTTTCAGCCTGGGCTGCGCGTCCTCCTTTGTCAGCGAGGTCTTTGCAACGCGTATAGCTTTGAGGCAGGAGGCTATGCACAGCAGTTCATGCATGGACAGGCACGCAACCGCACGGATACGTTTAAGCGCGTCGCGCATATCCGGAAAATCGTCTATCGGCGACTGGCCAAGCTTATACAGCAGCGCCTCAGCCTCCGCCGTCAGCTCCAGTTCACCATTAATCTCGTTTTTATCCCTCAACGGGCGCAGCATTACCGCGTTTTCCCTTCCCACGCAGCATTTTGCATGCGCGCCCAGCATCAAAAGGATCTTGTCATATTCCAGTGTTTCAAGCAATCTTTTATTCATTCCTGCCTCCTTGGCCGGTAAGGTTAAAGTACATTTCTCTGCCAGTGCCCGCGCGTAACGCCCTGTGGCACTTCAATATTGCCGGTTTCCCCGTTTCGCGTCCTGACGGCGTTGCTTACGATTTTTGATACAAGCCCCGGGTTCTCATCAAAAAATGAAAGGACCCACGCGCTCACTCCCCTTAATTCCATCACCTTGTCAATAATATATGTAGGATTGCAGTTCAGCAGCCTTACGATGCACCCTCCGCCCAAAACAGTATTTATCAGCGGGAATCGCCTTGTGTCACCGTCTGTAACCACTCCCGCCATGCCGCCGCATCCCAGGCAGCCCTTATGCTCCTTAACAGGGCAATGGGCAAGATGCATGAGCACAGTCCTCCCATATATGCAAACCGCTGCCGGCCGCCTTTTCAGGATATCGCGCAGCTGTGGCCTAGACAGCTCCTGAGAAAGTGTTGAGCGGTCCACACCCATCCTTTCCATCAATCCCAATGAGCTTAAATTGAACAGGTTCATACCCGCGCCAGCCATACAAAAACCGGCTTTTTGGGCCATATCAAGCTGGCCTAAGTTGTTTATCTCAATCCCATCAAGCTTTTCTTTATCGATAAGCCCTTTGATTCCTTTATAATCTCTTTCATTCAGCGTTACCGCGGGCATCGCCAGCAGGAGTTTCTTGCCCTTTTCCCTGATAAACTGCAGCTTCTCTATAATCTGTATCCCATATTTATTGGGATCAATTATTATCTCATCGGCTCCGGCCCTATCCGCCGCTTCCGCCTGATCCACATTTATTATCCTGGCCGTGATCTTAGGCGGCAAATCATGCGTATTTACCCCGTCATATTCGGGGACGGATATTGCCGGCGCTTTTCCTTTGAAGCATAGCTGCTTTTTGAGCAGCTCACAGGCCTCCCGCCTCATCGCATTTATTTCGGACGCGGGCAAGAATGCGCTTTCATCCATATCCACTATAATGGATTCGGCATAAAACGGCGTTCCCCCCAGCCTGTCCAGCTGCTGGATATAAACCTCGCGCTTTCTTGGAGAAATAGCGGTCTGAACGGGTTTCCCAACCACATGCGCCGACGCTTTGGCCCCAACGTCAACCATAAGGTCTGCAGGTTTACCTATGCGCATTGACAACCGCATGGACACGCCAGTCCTTTTCCGCTCTCCCGAACAGGTGGATTTCACTCTGTTAAGCAATGCATTCCCAGGCTCGGCGGCGTTTTTCGCTCCGGTTATAACCCCGTCTCCGTAATAATAGCCCGTGGTATGCCCCCGGCTGAATATTCCCTCAACGTCCTTTAAAAGATCAATCAGTTCCTCTTTTGGGCCTCCATCAACAGCAGCCCTGTATGCCCGCGTTACGGACGCAACATACTCAGGCCGCTTCATCCGGCCTTCCAGCTTTATACAGCTTACCCCCGCTTCAATCAGCTCCTTAACCCGCATAAG
>CAYSKA010000040.1:0-11042 GCA_964431505.1 uncultured Oscillospiraceae bacterium | reverse complement strand
GGATGGGTATCGTTAAGCTGTATTGCGCAATGCGCGGCGAATCCGGAGAAGTCCGAGCCGCGAACCCTTTTAAACCTGCGTATTATATCCTGAAGCGACGCGCTGGACAAAAAATACTGCTGCTTGAGTCTAAGGCATTTACCTGCGTACGTGCTGTCGTTTGGATAAAGCACTCGCGTGATATCCTCTACAGAATTCTTTTCACTAACGGCTAGCGCATACTCCTGATCGTTAAACAGGTTGAAATCAAATTCTTCAATGGCTTCGCTCTGCCAAAGGCGCAGGGTGCTTATATGCTCCGTTTTATAGCCGATGACAGGCATATCGTAGGGCACGGCAAGCACCTTCTGGTCAGCAAAGCTGACGGTAACCGCCTTATCGTCCCGCCTCTTGCTCCATGGGTCGCCAAAACGCTGCCAGTCGTCCGCCTTTTCCACCTGAAACCCGTCCTTCAGGCTCTGCTTAAAAAGCCCGAATTTGTACCTGATGCCGTATCCGTCAAGGGGTATGCTGTGAGCGGCGGCACTGTCTAAAAAGCATGCCGCCAGCCTGCCGAGCCCGCCGTTGCCAAGCGCTTCGTCCTCAATCTCTTCAAAGGCGCTTATATCCGCGCCGCGTGCAAGCAGGTATTTTCTCACATCGTCCAGCAATCCTAGACAGTAAAGGTTGTTATACACCATTCGGCCGACAAGGTATTCAGCCGAAAAATAGTATGCACGCCTTACGCACTCATGGGATCGCCTGCTCCTGCGCCAGTCGTCAGAGATGGCGAACATTACAGCGTTGCTTAACGCCCTGTGCAGCTGCTGGGTTGAGGCCTCATGCAATTCGATCTGATAATCGCTTTTCAGCTCGTCTTCCATACGGCGCATTATTGCCCTACAGTCCATAATCATTGGTCTACCCCCTGGATAACATCAGTATTGACCCTAAATTCCATTTCACATTTACAACACCCTGAGCAATCGGGTTCAATTATGTGAGCTACGGATTTAGACGTTAAAATCTAATTATATCATAAATTCGATATAAAACGGACAGTTTATTGAAAAATCGCGGCACTGCCAATCATCTCCCGTATAACAGGTTTAGTTCGCGCAGCCTCTGGGATACGTCGGGGCCAGCCTGTGCTTTCATCCTCCATACCCAGTTTCCGCCCAGGGTTCCGGGCCTGTTCATGCGCGCCTCAGCTCCAAGGCCCAGCACATCCTGCATGGGTGCTACCGCAAGCTTGCAAACACTGGAAAAGGCCGTTCGAATCATGGCCCAGCTTATCCTTTCATCATCCCGCATGTTCATGTAGCGGACCGCATAGCCCCTGTCCGGTTCGCCCATGCAATCCCACCAGGCTTCGGCAGGCTCGTTGTCGTGCGTAGTAGTATACATAACCCTGTTTTCACAAGCAAGGTGGGGCAGATGTTTGTTCGCTGAGCCGGAGGAAAACGCAAAGCATAGCACGCTCATTCCAGGGAATCCGGTACTATGCAGCAGACTTTCAACGGATGGCGTCATAAGGCCTAGGTCCTCGGCCACAAACGGAAGGGGGCCTAGCTCGTGGGTTAGAGCGTCAAATAGCGACTCTCGCGGGCCTTCGATCCATTTGCCGGATACGGCTGTACGCGCGTCTCCAGGGATTGAGTAATAATCGGCAAATCCGCGGAAATGATCGATCCGGATCAAGTCAAATTGTTCGGTCAGGCGTCGGATACGCTTTTTCCACCATGAAAACCCCGTATTCATCATTGCGGGCCAGTCGTAAAGCGGGTTTCCCCACAGCTGCCCGTCAGGAGAGAAGTAATCGGGCGGAACGCCGGCTACGCTAACGGGCCTTTTTTGATCATCCAGCAGGAATAGCCCTGCGTTAGCCCATACATCGGCTGAATCCAATGCGGCGTATATGGGCATATCCCCCATAAGCATAACGCCATGAGCCTTTGCATATAACATAAGTTTTTTCCATTGCTTGAAGTATATATATTGGGTGAATTCGTGAAAACCCGTTTCATACGCGAGCTTCTCGCCCATCGCTTTTATTGCGAAAGGTACGCGGCTTTTTATATCATCTTCCCAGTCGTACCATGGAGCGCCTCCGTAAAGCTCCTTTAGCGCCATGAACAGCGCATAGTCTTGAAGCCAGCTCTGATTGCTTTTTTTGAATTCGCCAAAATCAGGACTGCCAGCGCCGGCAAAGCGTTCGTAAGCTGCACGAAGAACTTCCAAGCGATGCCCATACAGCATAGGGTAATCGGCCCTTTCCAGGTCTTGGCCCCAGTTCAGGCGAGTAAATTCATAGGGCTTAAGCAGTCCATCCTCACATAGTATATCCAAGTCAATAAAATATGGATTGCCCGCAAATGCGCTAAAGCTTTGATATGGGGAATCGCCGTAGCCGGTAGGACCTGTAGGAAGCATTTGCCATACTCCTACTTTGGACGCATAAAGAAAGTCTATGAATTTATAAGCCTCAAGCCCAAGGGTACCGATGCCCCATGGCGACGGCAAGGATGATATGTGTAAAAGTATTCCGCTATGCCGCATCCTTAACCTCCCAAAACATAATATATGCTTCTGACTCTAGCATAGTTACGGCAACCCCCGAGGCCAAACCAGCAAGCACTAATTCCATAAATACAGCAGAGGGCGTTTTACAATCCTCTGCTGTAAAATAAGACGGTACGGGGTTATGCTGTTTTAAAGATCCCCATGATTATACAGCTGACGGTTGTCAAGCGACCACAGCCTTTCGGTAAATTCCTCTTCATTTACCCCGTTTATGGCGGCAAACATGGTAAATAGCTTAGCATCAAGGTTATCAAGCTCACGCACTATCTCCGCCTCTGGAAACATCGGATAGCGCGGGCTGCCATAGTCGGGTTCGCCGTGATGTGAGAGTAGGATATGCTCTAAAAGAAGCGCTGTCTTTTCACTTATTCCAAGCTCTACTGCAACGGTAGCCACCATAGAAACCCCGATGGTTATGTGGCCGAGAAGCTGTCCCTGTGCGCTGTAACCCCGTGCAAGGCCAAGGCTTCCGACCTCAAGTTCCCTCATCTTGGCGATGTCATGAAGGATTATGCCTGAGAACACCAATTCATTGTTTAATGAGGGATAGAGCACCTCGTATACGCCGCATATTGCCTGGGCGGCCTCCAGCATGGTGGAGATATGGTACAAAAGGCCGCCCCGCTGGGCATGGTGAACTTTAAGCGCAGCTGGATAGCACATAAGTAAATCTCGGTATTTTACTAAAAAGTATTGCGTAAGGCGTTTTAGCTCTTCACATTTAAACTTTTCAGTGCAATCCCACACTTTGGAGTACATATACTCTGGATCAAACGGGGCACAGGGCACAAGCGCGCTCATATCAACATCTTCATCAGGATGGAGGTTTCGTATACGCTCAATTTTTAGCTGCTCAGCGTCCCTGAATATGGATACGGTACCTCTCACCTTGATAACGCTGTCCGCCTTATAGGCTCCATGAACCGCCGGGTCATAGTCCCATAATTTGGCGTTTATGTCTCCGTCCGCGTCGCCCAAAACCAGGTCAAGATAATCCGACCCCTTTGCATTGCTCTTAACCTGAACATTTTTTGTAATGCAAAATCCTTCTACCTGATTTGCGGATTTGCTGATGATGTTATTTAAAAGGCGCATTCTGCTCATATATCTCCTCCGTATGCGTTACTGCCGGGGTAAAAGCCTGTTAATGGCTCAGGATTGGGCCTGCGCTGCGTTCTTCCCAGATACCTGTTCTAAGGCCTGAGCAAGCTGGTCTGCGCAGGATGTGCTGTTAAAGCCGCATTTAATGCCCTTTAATCTGGAAATCGCTTCTTTTACTGACATACCCTCTATTAGCGAACCTATAGCCTTGAGATTTCCGTTGCACCCATTTTGATACACAACATTATGAATAACGCCGTCCTCAATATCAAAATCAATCTTTGTAGAGCAAACGCCCTTTGGTACATAGGTGTGATGCATTTTCAATTACCTCCTTTTACGTCTACTAATACATTTATTATACGTTAAACCTAAACAGTACTATATCTCCGTCGTGCACAACATACTCCTTACCTTCGGAGCGGATCATGCCCTTTTCCTTGCATGACTGCATTGAGCCGCATTGCATCAGCGTATCGTAATTGACAACCTCTGCCCGTATAAACCCTCGCTCAAAGTCCGTGTGTATTTTTCCGGCAGCCTGCGGCGCCTTTGTGCCGCGCTTTATGGTCCAGGCGCGCACTTCCTTAGGCCCAGCGGTGAGGTAACTGATAAGCCCAAGCAGTCTGTAGCATGCCCTTATCAGCCTGTCCAGGCCGCTTTCGCCTATTCCAAGGTCCTTGATAAACTGAGCCTTTTCCTGGGGCTCAAGCTCCGCTATTTCCTCCTCTACGCGCGCGCATATTGTAAGGGCCTCTGCGCCTTCCCTTTCAGCCGCCTTGTACACCGCGTTTACAAGCTCGTTATTTGCGCCGATGCCCGATTCGTCTATATTGGCTACATAGATTACAGGCTTTGAAGTAAGCAGAAGCAGGCCGTATGCCGTTTCTTCCTCCTCAGGCGACATTTGCATGCTTCGCATCGGAAGCCCGCCATCAAGGTGATCCTTAATTCTCTTAAAAAGGTCGGCCTCCGCCAGATACCTTTTTTCACCAGCCTTTGAGCTTTTCACCGCCCTGTCTATGCGGCGGTTCAGGGTATCCATATCCGAGAAGATAAGCTCAAGATTTATGGTTTCCATATCCCTTATTGGATCTACAGAGCCGTCCACATGGATAATATTATCGTCCTCAAAACAGCGAACCACATGGACTATCGCGTCTACCTCCCTGATATGTGACAAGAACTTGTTTCCCAGCCCTTCTCCCTTATACGCGCCTCTAACCAGCCCCGCTATATCCACAAATTCTATGGACGTGGGCGTTATCTTTTCTGGATTGTGCATCTTTGCAAGGACGTCAAGCCGTTCGTCAGGAACGGGTACGACGCCTACGTTGGGATCTATTGTGCAAAACGGATAATTCGCAGAATGTGCGCCAGCCTGCGTCAGCGCGTTAAACAGCGTGCTCTTGCCTACGTTTGGCAAGCCCACTACGCCAAGCTTCATATGATGGTCTCCAATAGTTGTTATTAAAAACCTGGATTTCAGCCGTGGACCGCAAGAATCTTACGCTTAATATGTTATACGGCATATACATATCCAGTGTTTACTTGATTATATGCTTTGCGGATTTAGTTGTCAAATCCATTGGAAACGCGGATTAGGGCAAATCGGCATTATCATTATTGGTGCAGCGCTTGAAAGTGCCCTGAAAGAACTATATACTAATAAATATGAAAGAGCATGTTATGGACAAGGTCGAGCGGGCGCTGATTGATCATATCGGCGTAAAGCCGGGGGACCGCATAATCGTAGGCATAAGCGGAGGGGCTGATTCGGTTTCGCTGCTAAAGGTGATTCAAGAGCTGTCAACAAAGCTTGAGCTGTCAATATATGCAGCGCATTACAACCATGGGATAAGGGGAGAGAGTGCCGACGGGGATTCGCGCTTTGTATCCGAGCTTTGCGCCGACTTGAACGTGCCGCTTATTGTAGAGCGCGGAAATGTACCGGCTTATGCCAATGAGCATGGCCAGACGGTGGAACAGGCTGCCCGCGAACTCAGATACGGCTTTTTGGAGAGGGCGCGAAAGCATTTTAATGCCGACTACATTGCTGTTGCTCATCATATGGACGATCAGGCGGAGAGCGTTCTTATGCATCTTTTTAGGGGCAGCGGATTGAAGGGTCTGTCAGGTATGCGCTTTAAGCGGGATAGGATAATCCGTCCGATGCTTGGCTGCAGGCGCAAGGAGATTGAGGAATACCTTAATGCTAGGGGGACTCCATATAGAACTGATGAAACCAACCTTGTACCTGACGCCACCAGAAACAGAGTAAGGCTGGATGTGATCCCGTATATAGAAAAACACATCAATTCCGAAGTGATACCTGCCATATGCAGAATGTCTGAGCTGATTCAAAGCGATGAAGCATATCTTGATTCCTTGGCTCGTGAGGCGCTAAACGAATGCGGAAGCGGGGCTGGGTATTCGGCAAAACAGCTTAGGCTGCTGCCAAAGCCCGTTCTTAGCCGTGCGATACGTATTGCGCTTGCGCGTTCGGGTGCTGATAAGGATATAGAAAGGGCGCATGTCGACGCTGTTGAGGCGCTGCTCTATGGAAGAACAGGAGCGGGAGCGGACCTTCCAGGGGTACGTGCTTATATGAGTTACGACACGCTTATCATAGGAAATCATAGGGGGCATATCGAATTCGAGATTGAGCTTAACATGGACGGGGCAACAGACACACCCTTTGGAAGGTTTTTTGCCACCATGCACAGAACGAATGAGGAAATATGCTACGATACTTATACGGCGTGCATGGATGTTGACAGGCTTAAAGGCAGTCCGTACATACGTACAAGAAGGAGCGGGGATAGATTTTATCCCATTGGCGCTCCAGGCAGCAAAAAGCTAAAGGATTATTTTATAGATAAGAAGGTTCCTCGGCAGGAGAGAAATATGCCTTTGATCTGCGTAGGGAACAGGGTGTTGTTCATACCAGGGTTCTGTGTTTCGCAGGACGTCAAGGTGGATGAAAATACCGCCTTAATGGTAAGGGTTAAGTTCGACAAAAGCAGCGGATTGTTGTAAAATGTTGTATAACTAACAACAAGCACTCTTGCATACATGGAGGGAGATAAAATGAAATTTGGCGTAAATATGCGTGACGATATAGCTGAGATATTATTTGACGAATCCCATATACAGCGCAAGGTTAGTGAATTGGGGGAACAGATCACTAAGGATTACATTGATAAAAACCCGATCTTGATATGTATATTAAAGGGAGCCGTACACTTCTTTGCCGACCTGTCCAGGGAGATTGCTTGTCCAGTGGAAATGGAATTTATGGGTATCTCCAGCTACGGCAATGCGGCTAAAACTTCGGGCATAGTAAGGATATCCAAGGATGTTGATGTCAGCATTACCGGCAGGCATGTTCTTATAGTCGAGGATATAATGGATTCAGGACTGACGCTTAACCATCTTACGAACATGCTCAGGTCAAGGGAACCGGCGTCCTTGCGCATAGCCTGTCTTCTGGACAAGCCTGACCGGCGCGAATGCAATATAATGCCGGATTACAGAGGTTTTATAATTCCCAACCACTTTGTTGTGGGTTACGGCCTTGATTATGCGGGGCATTACAGAAATTTAAAATATGTGGGCGTTCTAAAGCCGTCTGTTTATTCTGAGCGATAAGATTTAGGAACAATAAAACAATTTGACAGCAAAAGCTAAGGAGGAAGCAATTTATGTCCATACTGCTTACGGGCGGAGCCGGCTATATAGGCTCCCATACATGCATGGAACTATTGGATGCCGGTTATGAGGTTGTAATAGCCGACGATTTTTCAAACAGCTCGCCAAAGGTTTTGGAGCGCATGAAAAGTATATCGGGAAAGGGCTTCAAGTTTTACGAGCTTGACGTATGCGGCAGTGAGGCGCTTGACCATATTTTTAGCGAAAACAGCATAGACGCCGTTATACATTTTGCCGGATACAAGGCTGTAGGAGAGTCGGTTGAAAAGCCACTGATGTATTACATGAACAATCTGGATGCTACGATGAATCTGCTTAACGCCATGAAAAAGCACGGCGTTAGGATCATTGTCTTCAGCTCGTCGGCCACGGTATATGGCTGCCCAAAGACAGTGCCTTTAAAAGAGGATGCGGATAGGTACTGCATGAATCCCTATGGCTGGACGAAATACATGTCCGAACAGATAATATCCGACGTAACCAGAGCCGAGGAAGGCATGTCGTCCATACTGCTGCGTTATTTCAATCCAATAGGGGCGCATGATAGCGGAATGATAGGCGAGGATCCCTCCGGAATACCAAACAACCTGCTGCCCTATATAACCCAGGTCGCGGTAGGCCGCAGGGAACACCTAAATGTATTTGGAAATGACTATAACACGCCCGACGGAACCGGCGTACGGGACTATATTCATGTCGTTGATCTGGCCAGGGCTCATATAGCAGCGCTGCGCTATGCACAGAAGAATTCCGGCGTGCTTGCAGTAAATGTAGGAACGGGAAAGGGTTACAGCGTATTGGACGTAGTAAATGCGTTTGAGCGCGCAACCGGCGTGAAAGTGCCCTATGTAATAGCGCCAAGAAGGCCAGGCGATATAGATTCATACTATGCGGATCCATCCCTTGCAAAGGATTTACTTGACTGGGAGGCAAGCTATAGTATAGAGGATATGTGCGCTTCCTCTTGGAAGTGGCAGAGTCAGAATCCAAATGGGTACAGCGGCTGAGGATCAGGGGCTTGTTATGTACAATTATGAAAAGGTATTAAAGTACTGGAACGGCGTGTTCTCATCCGAGGACGCGCCTCCGGTAACATCCCAAGATATAGGAAACGAGGCATTGGGTAAAGCCCTCGATTGGCTTTGCAAAGGGGCTGGGACCGTATTGGACTTTGGCTGCGGAAGCGGCGCTTGCCTATATAAATGCTGCCTTAGAGGAACCCGCAGGCATATTGGGATTGACCTGTCGGGCGAGGCCATAAAGGCTGCCCGCAGACGCATGGACGGCGGCTGTGGAGGAGAGTTCTGCTTCAGCGTGGGAGGCGTATCAGAACTTGAAAGGATACCTTCGAAATCGGTGGACGCCCTCCTGCTTTTCAATATAGTCGATAACCTGATACCCGAGGACGCTATAAAACTGCTCGAAAGCGCTTCGACAATAGCTACTAACGGGGCGAAGGCCCTTATAAAGCTGAACCCGTTTATTACGAAAGAGCAGATAGGGCTGTGGGGCATAAAGGAACTGGAGGGCGGCCTGTTGGACGACGGACTGTTTATTTGGAATCAAACTACTGAAGATTGGAAGCGTTTATTTGAAAATTATTTTATCATTAACGGAGATGAGGATGTTTACTATCCTGAATACGATCAACATAACAGACTGTTCAGGTTAATCGCAAATTAACCGGTTTTGGGAAAGCTGGACGCGTGTAGCCGCTCAGCTTCCGTTTCCCAGGTAATTGTCCCAGTATGGAATAATTGTCCCGTCCGGTAGCGCATAGATGTAAATATATCCGTATGGCTGCTCCAGTATGATATCATATGCCTGATCAGCGAGGTAGTTAGTATGGACAATACCTTTGATTAGTGCTTCAGGATAGGCGGCTTTGACAGCATCTACGATATTGGGAACGTCATCCGGCTTAACAACGGTGCCCTCCTTAAAGTCCTCTATAACTTGGCCCTGCACTGGAGACGAAGTAGGAGATTCATCGGGGGCCTGCGTGGTCATATCCGAGGGCCCTAGGTTTGGATTATCATTTATGCATCCGGCTGTAAACAGTATTGACAGCGATAGTGCAATAATAATTAATGAACCTGCTATTTTTTTCACGGCTATAGCTCCTGTTTTCTCAATATGCTGCTTTAACGCTTATTGTTCCCCATTTAGTTTCCATTATGCCATTTGAATACTTTTATAGTTTAAACCCAGAGACGGGGCGGGAGTTAATGCTCTATTATTTTAGCTGTATCTGTCAATATCGATGAATATTCTTCCTTTTCTGGATTTACCGCCGGTATTTGAAACCACGGCCCGACCGAATCCCCTCACGCTTACGACATCACCCATATTTACAGAGCTGGCTTTATCAAGGCAGGGAAGATGGTTTAGCTTAACATTTCCTTGGGATATGAGTTTTTCCGCGCGTCCCCTTGATATTGAAAACATGGCTGCTGTTACCGCGTCAAGGCGGAGGCTGGCGACCGTAACTGTGCCCGATTCGCTGGCGCTTCTAGCTGGCGTGAGCTCATCCAGGGGAATACGGGATGCCTTAACGGGACTGATGCTGACGCTAATCAGGTTATCCGCTATAAATCCAGCCATCGATGGAACAACAATTACGTCTGCACCGTTTTCTGAAACCAGTATATCGCCAACGCAATCCCTTTTTATGCCGAGGCCAAGAACGGACCCCAGATAATCCCTATGCGTTAAGGGCTTTTTCATAAACGGTACGATGATGCGAACCGCGGAAATATAATCATGCATGTTTACTTCAATATCAAAAGGTGTGAGAGCAATTCGGCGGCGCTCTGCGCCTTCATAGCCGCCGAATATAGACACGTTTAAATGCCGAAATAACGGAGTTAAGTCAGAAATTGAGCGGGGATCAAGAAAAGACGTAACAAGAAGCATATCGCGCTCCTCATGACGCTTGATTAAATCAATGATTTTTTCTAACTGATCCATAAATTGCTGTTAGGCGTACGCCTGTAAATTACCAGTGATGGTTAATAAAAAGAAAACTTTGAACTTCAGCCTACTGGTTTGCACACGGCTACAACACGGGTTCGTGACGTACCTATATCATGATCAAAGTCTCCTCCGCAGGTTATTAACGTAAGCCGTGTTTCGCCGCCAAGGGACAGGACATTATCTGGGAAATCATTATAGGGATAAAAATCTACGCTTTCAACGCTGAAATATCTGTAGCTGCCGTCCGCAAGCTCCACAATAACCTCATCGCCAACCTCAAAGTCCCTGAGTATCGCAAAATATCCCTTTTTACCGCTATAGCGCACATGACCGTTTATCAGACTATTTCCGGATTCTCCTGGAACAGGCCCGTCCTTATACCATGCAGCTATATCATGCGCGTTTACAGTACCCATGGCGCCAGTATTGGTTAGGCCAACCGGCTCAATATCACACTGGATTTTAAATCGGGGGAAATATATTATTGCTGGATCTGCGGCAGGCATAGGAGTTTCTTCAATAGCGCCGCCATGCGATCCGGTCGGCGTTTGATCAACCGATTCCGGCGGTTTTGTTACGAATTTAGGCGGCGATACATATTCTCCCGGGAATATCATCAGCTCATTTATAATAAGCCATACGCCAATGATTATTAATATAGCGCCGAATGAATAATATAATACAATACTTAT
>CAYSKA010000039.1:1120-11047 GCA_964431505.1 uncultured Oscillospiraceae bacterium | reverse complement strand
GGCACGATCTTATGCCCCTTATAAAGCAAACCCTTTTCGTATATGGTTTTCAGCGCCCACCACTCGGACTCAATATAGTTGTTGTCATAAGTTATGTATGGGTTCTCCATGTCCGCCCAGTAGCCTACACGGTCGCTCATCTGCTCCCATTCAGCCTTATACTTCCATACGGACTCCTTGCACTTCTCGATAAATGCCCCAACGCCATATTCCTCAATCTGATCCTTGCTGTCAAGGCCAAGCGCTTTTTCAACTTCAAGTTCTACAGGAAGGCCATGGGTGTCCCAGCCGGCTTTACGCAAAACGTCATAGCCCTTCATAGTCTTAAAGCGCGGAATTATATCCTTCATGCTTCTTGTAAGAACATGGCCGATATGAGGCTTGCCGTTAGCGGTAGGCGGACCGTCGAAAAAGGTGTATGGTTCCTCGCCTTTCCTCTGGACGGCGCTTTTTTCAAAGATACGGTTTTCTTTCCAGAACTTAAGCGTATCCTTCTCGCGTGAAGCGAAGTCAAGCGAGGTGTCTACTTTTTTGTACATGCAATGCGCTCCTTTAAAATATTATATTGATCCAAAGCCTGAGTTTAATTAAAAGGCCTTTCGTCCATATATAATTTAGGACGAAAGGCCTATAAAAGGCTTCCGCGGTACCACCCAGATTGGCATAACTTGCCCGCTTTATCGCGTACGTTACTTACATACGCATCCTCTATAACGTGAGGAAACGTTACCGCTTACTATCTAAGCATATCCTTCAGCGGCAAACTCATGGGTGATGCATTTGTTTCTCAACCCTCCCGCTACCTTTCACCAGACGTAGCTCGCTCTGGGCTGTTGAGAGTATGTCTGTCCCAATCTTAGCTTTAACCATATGAACTTACTGTTTCGCATTATACAGTATGTTTTTCTTTTTGTAAAGTGCCAAAGTAAAAGCAATAATGTGAAAAAAATAGCTATGCCTACATTATCGAGCATATCTTGACGAAACATGTATTTATGTTATAATATATTTGACGTAAAAAAATAGATGTAACTAAAGGAGTGTAATTTTTATGGAACTGAAGAGAATCGCTGACGAAATGCAGCCACGGACAATGGCGGCCAGAGATTGGGTATTCCAGGTTATTCGTACCGCTATTGTTAGGGGCGTATTGCCAGGAGGCATGCCTTTACGTCAGGATGAGATTTCAGCTGCGCTTAATGTCAGCCATATACCCGTGCGCGAGGCGTTCAGGCAGCTAGAGGCACAGGGGCTTGTAAGGATTTATCCAAACAGGGGCGCTATAGTTACAAAGCTAAACCGGGGCGAAATGGCCAACATTATGGATACCCGCATAATGCTAGAGCTTGGGGCTATCAGAGCGGCTCTTCCGCGTATGACGGATGAACTGCTTGATGAAGCTGGAAAGCTTTTGGAAAAATCCGTTGAAGAGACTGACCAGCATAAATTGGAGGACCTCAACCTTAAGTTTCATCTCATGCTCTATGGCCCTGCTGAAAACCAGGTTCTGTTCCAGCTCATTGACCAGCTTCATGCAAATGTCGACAGGTATATAAGAAGGTTTTATACGCTTTCAGATCGTGTCGAGAGATCGCTTGAGGATCATCAAAAGCTATTGGACGCCTGCCGCAAACGTGATATTGTACTTGTGGACGCAGTCCTGCGCACCCATTTGGAGTATGCCAAAGAACAGCTAATGAATCTGCCGTCTGAGACGGACTAAAAATTATAACGCGGATTCATCTTCTGAATTCTCTATTGGGTTTACGCTGATTGATTATGATACAGTGTAAACCTAGTTTTGGTTAACATTCCGATTAATGAAAATACAAGCCTAATGCTTCAGTTTGGAGGTAATTGGTGAAAAGAACTATATGTGCACTGGTTGCCATAATAATTATATGTTCATTCATTTCTTGTAAACCATCCGGCAAGGATGGCGGCAATATTAAGGTGGCAGCAGTCACTGTTGGAGAACTTGGAGGTTCGGTTTATGCTGGCTCTGTACATGCTAGCCTGGACCGCCTTGCTAAAGACTATACCGTTGCCACTGTGTTTATAGATTGTGAGGGTGATGCCGAAACTTACGAATATAAGCTTATGGAAGCGGCTGAAAGCTCCGATTTCGTAATTGCCGTTGACACTCAGCTGCGCGAATATGTCGTCTCCGTTGCGCGGCAGAATCCGGACACTAAATTTATATATCTTGACGGTGATATATACGATAATAACAATATAATTTCCGTTGCGTTTGCCAAGGACGAAGGGGTATTTCTAACTGGGTACATTGCTTCGAAGATGAGCAGAACGGGTAAAATCGGAGCCGTTGTAAGCGAAGATTTATCTAAAAAGGATGAGCTTCTGGAGAGTTATGATAATGGCGCTAAATATGCAAATCCCAATATAACCGTTATGGAGGTATATGCGAATGAGCCTGACAGCGACAGGACCGCAAAGGAGAGCGCGCTTTCATTATACGACCAAGGATGCGACATAGTGCTTAATTTAGCCGGCAGGGACAGTCCGGAGGTGTTTGATGCGGCCAGGGAAACCAGAAATTACGCCATAGGCTTTGGTATAGACCAGAGGCATATGAACCCCGATGCAATAATATGCTCCATGGTTAACCAGGCGGGCGTTTCAATCTATAATATAGTATCCGGCTATATCGCCGAGGGGACTTGGAACGGTGGAGAGGTTTGGATTGCAAATGTTAAAAATGAACTCGTAGATATTTTATATGGAGAAGATGGCACGATTCAAATTGTAGATGATGACATGAAGGGCGAGGTTGACGCGCTAAAGAAGCTGCTTGCTTCGGGTGAGCTTGCGGCAAGGATGCCCCAATAATCTTAATTACTAACCACAAATATAATATTTTTGGTCAATATAGTATAGTACCTATAGCCAAATTGTCAACCAATACCCATAAAATAGTTGACAATAGCGGCTTTTTGATTATATAATGCAGTCAGAGGTGGTTAAATGGCTATAAGTGACAGGATTCTAAATATGCTGGCAAAGGCAGAGGGCAGCTATGTTTCGGGCGAAGACCTGGCGCAGAGCCTGGGTGTAAGCCGAAATGCGGTATGGAAGGCAATAAACGCTCTGCGCCGTGAGGGGATTTTCGTTCATGCAACGACAAACAAAGGATACAGTCTTGGCGGCAAAACGGATGTCCTGTCGGAAGAACTGATTAGAAACTATCTGGCGGATGAGGACGGCAGATTTTTTATTGATATTAGAAGAGAGGTTACTTCCACCAATACCGTTTTAAAGCAAATGGCTGAGGCTGGCGCTACGGAGGGAACGGTACTAATAGCACAAGAGCAGACTGGAGGCAAGGGCCGCCTTCAGCGCCGCTTTTTTTCGCCTGCTGGAACCGGAATATACATGAGTGTTCTCCTGCGCCCGGACATTTCCGCACCGGACTGCCTGTTTATTACGACTGCGTCAGCCGTCGCCGTGGCCGAGGCGATTAAAGAGGTTTGCGGGAAGGACGCCCGTATCAAATGGGTAAACGACGTCTATTGTGATGGGAAAAAGGTGTGTGGAATTCTTACGGAAGCTTCCTTGGACCTTGAAAGCGGAGGGGTTGCATATGCCGTTTTGGGCATTGGCATCAATGTGTATAGGCCGCCAGAAGGCTATCCCGATGAGATAGCGGGCGTTGCCGGGGCGATTATAGATAATGCTGACGGCATGGGGGATTTGAGAAGCCGTGTGACTGCGTGCGTTTTAAAGCGCCTTTGGACCTACTATTCCGAGCTGGATAAAAGACGCTTTCTTGACAAATATAAGGCGCTTTCCATGATTGTAGGAAGGGAAGTATATGTATTACGCAAAAACACATCCCATAAGGCATATGTAATTGGAATTGACGACGACTGTTGTCTAAGGGTAAGGTATTTCGACGGCTCGGAGGAGCTGCTGTCATCAGGCGAGGTCAGCATAAACCCCAATGTTATAGGAGAAGTATGAGTGTTTCCTATAGCCTAAGGCTTCGCCGGATGACTCTATGTGCTATTTTTACGGCTCTCATAGCTATCGGAGCGTTTATCAGGATACCGGTCCCCGCTTTATCAATATCGCTTCAAACCTTGTTTACCACCCTGGCAGGACTGCTTTTGGGGAGCCGTCTCGGATGCCTGAGTGCGCTTTGTTATATGCTTCTTGGATTAATAGGTGTCCCTGTGTTTACACAAGGCGGGGGGTTAGGCTATATATTGCGTCCCAGCTTCGGATATATAATAGGATTCTGCGTGGGAACATTTATTACGGGAAAAATTGCTCAAAGGGCCTGTAAACCGTCATATGGAGGGCTGCTGCTGGCTGGATTCTCAGGTATGGCGGCGATATATTTATGCGGAATTTTGTATTATTATACAATATGTAATTACGTTATAAATACGCCGATAGCGGTTTGGCCTTTATTCTTACATTGCTTTATTTTGGTGGCCCCGGGCGATGTTGCACTGTGTTTTTTAAGCGCGTATCTAGCTATGCGGTTAAATCGCCAAGTTAAAAAAATAATTGATTCGGATAATATGGATTAAGCATAAATAGCCAAAAAAACTTAGGATAATGCTGCCGCAAAGAATTCTATATTAAATCAATCCTCAATACCCTCAGTTGACAAGGGTAAACACGGTTTTCGCATACCCAATCCGCGCCGGACTTTGTTCCCGTCGTTTGTTTAAGTATTCGCTTTAACGGGTATAGCGCTCTTAATCCTGATATGGTAAAATGCTATTAAGTTTATTATAGGCGGTGTATAAATTTGTGCAGCAGATTGAATAAACAGCTTGAGTTTCTTGTTGAAGTCGATAAGATGAAATCCGTATTGCGGCAAACCCTTTTGGCAGACGGATCAAAAAGAGAAAATGACGCGGAGCATTCATGGCATTTTGCCTTGATGGCAATGGTGCTGTATGAATATGCCGATCAGACAAAGGTGAATTTATACAGGGTTCTCAAAATGGCCCTGATACATGATCTGGTTGAAGTTTACGCGGGAGATACGTTTGCGTATGACGATAAGGGAAACGCTGACAAGGAAATGCGGGAAGAGGAAGCGGCACAAAAGCTTTTTTCGCTGCTGCCAGAGGATCAGCATCATGAAATCCGAAATTTATGGATTGAGTTTGATCAAATGGAAACGGAGGACGCAAAATACGCTGCGGCGATTGACCGGCTGCAGCCATTCATTAATAACTACTTGACCAAGGGCCATACATGGAAACTAGGCAATGTAACAAGTGACAAGGTGTATAAAAGGATGGATACGGTTAGGACCGCGGCGCCAGCGCTATGGCCGTTTGTGTGCGAAACAATAGATAAAGCCATTGAGAAGGGTTATCTCAAAGCATGAGCTTATACAAACCATGTTAAAAGGCTTAAGAGCCGTCGATATTAGTTATACGGCAGACTGCTAAAATACATATTTACCAGTCCAAAATCGGTTATGTATAAAAAAATATCTGCACGCCATTGTGGCAAGTGAAAGCCGCGGACGAAAACTAAAAACGATGGAAGCGCCAGCCGTACTGAAAATATATTTATGCCGCCCAGCCGTACCATGGCTTTCAGCATATGGAATTAAATATGATCTCCAACTCCCTGTCTAAAAACAGGCTTGCGCCCTTACTGGCTATCATGGCTTTAGATCGTTCGGAGAGCGTGTTAAAGGGGGTCACGATCAGCTTGTTTTTGTCCATATTCCATCTTGCCTGTATTCTCCCGTTTAAGATGATCGTGGGATGTACTATTCCAGAGCACGTAATCATCTTGCGCTTATCCTTTTCATCCATAAAGCGGCTACGGTCCTTGTAACCCATTACGAGCTGGTCGAACCCAGCCAGAAAGATACATGCTGGAACCGTTGCGCGTTCTTGCGGAAGATCAGTGTAGTAATACGACTGTCCGTCGTATATGGCCGAGCTGAGTTGAATATCAAACTGCCTTATAATCCTTTTAACTTCGGTAGTGCCGTATCCTGTAAACGCCGAGCAGTCGGCAACCGTTGCAGGCCCGTACGCGCCGAAGTAACGGCTGATTATTATAGCTCTTGCCATGGCCTGATCAATAAGCACAGGCATATCCGGAATTATAAACCGCTTTTTCGTATCAAAATCATATGCTATTAATCCACGGCCGCTCATCTCCTTAATTAATCCGCCCCAACCGTGAAATACCCTCGACAGCAGCGTTTCGTCCATGCCAGCGCTACGGCAGCATTGCTTAAGCCTTTCGCGGCCATTTACGCCGTCTTTGATCTTTGTCAGTATAAACTCGGACCACCTGGGCTTCACCTCCTTTGGTATTCCCCACCATGAGTCGCCCCACTCGCGTTCAACACCTTTGGCGGACAAATACAGCCCCAATTCGTCCATACGTATGCAATGCATGGTGCCCCTCAGCGTCCAGGTTTTTATCAAGCCGCCGCCGCAGTTCTCATCATAATCGTTGGCACGTATGCGCAGCGCGTATTTGGGATTATTGGCAAACTGGGCCTGCAGACCGCATAATTCCGATACGATATCTAGCCGCTTTGCTTTCTTGATTAGGTGTTGGTTCCTAAGGGACAGATAAAGCAAATCCCGTTTATTCATAAATTCCTCTTAGTATATATTAATTACATCTATTCTATAATTAGGCCTTCATATTTGCAATGGTAAATATTAATGCGAAACTTTGCCAAAGACCAAGGACAAGGCCGACCGGCTTATTGGCGTGATAAGGCCGCAGGAATCTCTCCCTGCGGCCTGCTGAATTACAACTCAATGCGCATGGCCTTATGCAGTAATGCGAATATGCGACAAATCAGTATGAGCCATCCCTAAGATAAACCACTGGTATGCTAGAGCCGTTTTCGGGGTTAGCTGCATAGCATATATCGGCGCCAGACGGATGGCGGTATATTCTTGCGTCCTTATTATCAGTAATCGTATCGCTTGGATAATTGCCTCTATTGTAGGCGGTATCGGGAACATCATGTCCGCAGGACAGGCCGGCCGCTCTATAATCATCGGCATGGCCTTCATGGCGACAAATCCGATAAAGGGGGCATGCTTCATATTCATAGTTCGGCCCGCCATATGGCCGGATATTATTTGTATGTCTGACCGAACCTGAAAGGGGAACCGCCTCTTGTCCAGGAGAATAGTATACGCGGGTGCGCATAAATCGATCAATGTCTCGAGGCGTTGGTATCGCGCCTTCGGGATAAAATGTAACGAATTTAAGCGCGTAAAGATCACAGGCGGTAGAATGGTTGACCGCAGGATCGTGAAGTATAAAATAGCTTGGTCCAACCTGCGTAAGTACCCCATGGCGGAGGGCTATGCTGTTTGTTCCAATGAGAAGTTCGCATGCAACGTAGCGCCCGACTCCGCCCGACATCATATCCTGCATGTTATATGGGCTGACGCCATCGGTGATCACTGCATCAGGATCGCGCATCTCATCCTCAACGTAGCTGGCATTATACATCATATTGTTGGAAGGGTTTTCGGCCATAATAATTCACCTCATGTTTCATAATAATTTTCTGTTGGGATATAAAAACAATGGTCGCCTATCCGGGCAGCAAACGTGCCCACCCTGGAAGGAAACGTTTGGGGGCAATTCGGAGAGTAAGGATTGAAAAACCAAAGAGCCGTACCAAGGCCAATTAGCCTGTTGCCGGCCATGGCCCAGTCTGCAATATCGTAATGTATCTGTTCTGGGTTCATATTATGAATATTTTGGGGATTATACTGCCCCAAAAGCACTTCGACCGCGCAATCGAATTGCCTAGCTTGGAACACAATATTGTGCATGTTACCTCCCTGGCTTATCCGCGCATATTCGCCGCTGTTGGCGTTTACCCTATTCATCACCACAGACGCAACGGCACGCATTCCGTTATCTCCTTCACCGCCAGCCTCACACTTTATAAGCCTTGCAAGAAGCTCTCTTTGCGAATACGCCATCATGTATCTCCTTCAAAGCGTTTTCCCGTGGCATGCAGGCCGTGCCAGGTTATACTGTTTAATATGTTACATATTAGGGTTTCGTGATTAAATGTGCGATTTTGCTATCCCCTTCCTTCACACATAATAATCAGCTGAATATTATAAAAGATAGATTTATACGGAGGGAGAGGTTTATCATGTGCAAACGGACATTCGCCTTTTTACTATGCATTGCGTTTCTCATCGTAGGGCTTTATGGATGCGCCAATGAAAGCAAGCTTCGAAAGGTTGTGTTGAACGAGGTGACAAGATCGGTATTCTACGCGCCGCTCTATGTCGCTGTTTCACTCGGATATTTCGAGGAAGAGGGCATGGACATAAACATAGTTACAGGGGGAGGAAGCGACAAGAGCATGACCGCATTGCTTGCTGGCCAGGCTGACGTTGCGCTTATGGGCCCAGAAACAGGAGTATACGTTGTAAACGAAGGGAAACAAGAGCATCCTATCATAATAGCGCAGCTTACAAAGAGGGACGGGTCGTTCCTGGTAGGCAGGCAGGATGAATCGAATTTCAGCTGGGAGTCTCTAAAGGGAAAGTCAATAATCGGCGGACGTCCTGGGGGCATGCCGTTTATGACGCTGGAGTATGTTTTAAAAAATAATGGCCTAACACCGGGAGAAGATGTAGAAATTATTAGCAATGTACAATTCAACCTCATGGGAGGGGCGTTTGAAAGCGGCACAGGGGATTATGTCACCCTGTTTGAACCCACCGCGACCCAGTTTGAAAGCCAAGATAAGGGTCATATCGTAGCAAACGTCGGCCTTGAATCCGGCGAGGTACCATATACGACGTTTATGGTTACGCCAAAAATGATTGAAGAGGATCCAAAATTTGTCGAGGCGTTCGTGCGTGCGATATATAAAGCGCAGCTTTGGGTTCAAACTGCCACTGATACTCGGATAGCAGAGGCCATGATCCCGTTTTTCCCTGATACAGATGTAACAACTCTAGAATATGTCGCTAAAAGCTACCGTTCCACAGATTCGTGGATGACCAATCCTATGATGAGCAAGGATGCATTCAACAGATTGCAGGATATCATGGAAATGGCCGGCGAATTGGGCGCCAGGGTAGACTTTGAGAAACTGATCGATAACAGCTTCGCCGAGAAAGCCGTTGGGGAACAGCAAAACTAATCCTTAATCTGTTACTTGGGAAGGCCCTTTAATGATAAGGGCCTTTTTTACCGTCAGTTTCAAACGGTTATATACATATGGCAAACCTGCCCAAACTTGCCTTGAATAAAGGATGCTAATGGGATATAATAATCGTGTGACAGGAGGTGGATTATATGCCACTGGATGAAACCAGAAAGACGGCGCAGTTTAAGGTTCAAAAGGAAAAACGCACGGCAAGGGAGATATTGCTGAGTGTTTACGCGTCCATGCATGAAAAGGGGTACGATGCGGTTAATCAAATCGTTGGCTACCTTATTTGTGGCGACCCAACCTACATCACCAGCTATAACAATGCAAGATACTTGATAAGGATGCTTGAAAGAGACGAGCTTATTGAGGAACTCGTCAGATCCTATATAGAAAATAACGCGAGGCCGGCGGACAAGCCCAACGGCATGGAGTGATCCCTTGAAATACAATATTCTTGGAAAGACGGGGATAAGGGTATCCAAACTGTGTTTTGGAACGCTTACCATGGGCCCGCTTCAAAAATCAATGTCTATAAAAGACGGCGTAAAGCTATTGGAACGGGCTTTTTCGCATGGCGTAAACTTTGTGGATACGGCAGAAATATATGGGACCTATCCATATATAAAAGAAGCGCTTACAATAAAGCCGGATACCGTAATATGCACAAAATCGTATGCGTATGACAGGAAGACCGCAGATAAAAGCCTTCGTACGGCGTTCAGCGGAATCGGCCGCGACTACATAGATATATTTCTCCT
>CAYSKA010000039.1:0-1110 GCA_964431505.1 uncultured Oscillospiraceae bacterium | reverse complement strand
GCCATACGATACGCGGACATATGGAAGCTGTCAGATATCTGCTTGCAATGAAGGAGAAGGGGTATATAGGGGCGGTTGGGTTATCAACCCACTATATAGCATGTATGAAAGCAGCGCTTATGTATGACGAGCTTGAGGTGCTGTTCCCGCTTATAAACAAGACGGGGGTGGGAATTGCCGATGGTTCGTCTGAGTCCATGCTAAAGCAGATAAGGGCCGCTCATGCTTTGGGCAGGGGCGTTTTTGCTATGAAACCGCTTGGAGGAGGACATCTTATACCGGACAGGGAGGAGGCGCTTAAATTCATATTGGGTCTGGACTGCATAGATTCTATTGCTATTGGGATGCAGAGTATAGCGGAGGCAGACTACAACTGTATGGTATTTTCGGGAGACATTCCCGATCAAAAGACCGCCGAAGAAACCCAAAATGCGTCCCGCAGGCTGCTGATCCATGACTGGTGCGAAGGGTGCGGCGCATGCGTTGGCATATGCAAAAACGGCGCGCTGGCGCTTGTTGACGGGCGCGCTGTTGTAAATCATGAAAGATGCGCGCTATGTGGATATTGTGCCAGAGTATGCCCTCAGTTTTGTATAAAGGTAGTATGATGAGGTATTGATGATGAAACGAATTCTTGCGTTGGATGTAGGAGATAAAAGAATTGGCATAGCGGTAAGCGATCCGCTGGGCTTTACTGCGCAGGGGCTTATGACCTATAATCGATCTGGCGACCCTGTGGAGGATGCTGCGTATATTCGCGGCATAGCAGAACGCTACACTCCTGTAAAGCTTTTGTTTGGCATGCCAAGAAACATGGATGGCAGCTATGGAGGAGCGGCTGAAAAGGTAAAAAATTTCTCAGCGCTGGTAATGGAAGGCTTTGATGGGGAGTGTGACTTTTACGACGAGCGGCTGACTACGGTAACAGCTGAAAAGGTACTATATGACGCGCGAATGGACTGGAAAAAGCGGCGCAGTGTTGTTGATAAGCTTGCAGCGGTCGTTATACTTCAGGGTTACCTGGATTCAGGGAAAGCAAATTAATCGGAAGAGGGATAATGTATGGCTATGGATTTTGTTACCTTAATTAACGACGAAGGAAAAGAGGAG